>JAZNAI010000205.1:0-5762 GCA_045586465.1 Acutalibacteraceae bacterium
AATACAAGTCTTTCGGGATTTGAACGCTTGAAGCCTGTTGCAACTGCAGGTGCTCTGCCGTGTGCCGCACCGAGAACGTCACCCTGCCAGTAAGCAAGGTTAAGTGTGGAGCAACCTACGGGAACAATATGAACGCAGTTATCCACCTGACCCATTTCGCCTACTACCTCGGCAATAAGCTTTGTTGCAAGAGAGTGCATACAGCCGGGACAGAAGCCGCTGGGAGTTTTCTTCAATGATTCGGGTCTTTTGTATTCAGCCATTATTTTGCACCTCCGTCAAGAATTTTTCTGACAGCGGTATAAACACCGTCATCATCAAAGAGAAGACCGCCGGAACGGCAGTATTCGTATATGGGAGCACGGTCCTTTACTTCAAGAGCAATGTCGTCGTGCATCTGAGCAGGAATTGCAAGCTCTACGTCAATAAAACCCTTTACCTGATCGTAATTAAGCTTATTGAAGCTTTCCTTGGGGAAGGGATAAAGAGTGATAGGTCTTATCATACCTACCTTGTAGCCCTCCTCACGGAGTCTGAGGATTGCTTCCTTTGAAACACGTGCGGAGATACCGTAAGCTACGATAATATACTCTGCATCCTCAACCATAAATTCTTCGACCTTAACGTCATTCTGTGCCCAGCGTTCAATCATCTTCTTCTGAGATGTATTTTTGAGCTCAAGAATTGCTTCGGGGAAGTAGGGAGTGAGAAGACGGGCCTTTCTGTCGTCGCCCTCTTTTCTGTTAAGGTCCCATGCCTTTGTACCGTGTCTGTCGGCTTCCTTCATTTCGGGGAACTCAACAAGCTCCATAATTGCACCGAGACAGCCGTCCATAAGAATCATAACGGGGTTACGCTCTCTTTCGGCATAGTCCCATGCGTTGTATGTAAGGTCAACTGCTTCCTGCAGGGTTGCGGGAGCAAAAACCATAGCTCTGAAACCGCCGTGTCCGAGAGCCTTTGTTGCCTGAAGATAGTCCTGCTGTGCGGGCTGAATTGAACCCAGACCGGGACCGCCTCGGCTGATGTTTACGATAACTGCGGGAATACCCGTGCCTGCAAGATAAGAGATACCCTCTGCCTTAAGGCTGATACCGGGGCCTGAGGAGCTTGTCATTGAACGGCAGCCTGATGCCGCTGCACCGTAAACCATATTTACGGAAGCAACCTCGCTTTCACCCTGTACGAAAACACCGCCCACTTCGGGAAGTCTCCATGAAAGGTACTCGGGAATTTCATTCTGGGGGGTAATGGGATAGCCTGCGAAGAAACGGCAGCCTGCTCTTACGGCAGCCTCTGCAATAGCCTCGCAGCCCTTCATAAGAACTTTAGCCATTGTTCGTTTCCTCCTTTGTTATTTCAATTGCACCCTCGGGACAGATTGTAGCGCACATAGCACAGGCTATGCAGGAAGCTTCATCTGTGATGTGAGGGAAGAAATGACCGTGGTTATTGCGTTCTGTTCCCATTTCAAGAATTTTCTTGGGGCAGAACTTGATGCAATAAGAACAACCCTTGCACAAGGAAGTGTTGATATTAAGCATAATTTCGCTCCTCCGATAATTATTCCTACGGTATTTATTAATATATAATAATACAAAATATATAATAACACCCGTATAAATCTATTTCAAGACAAAAATGTTAAAAAATTTTTAATACATCTGTCAAATTTTGTATATTTGTTTTTTATCATACAATTCCTGCAAAAAATGTCGGAAACAGCAGAAATAAATTTTCTTGTAAGTGCACTTATTTTATGGTAAAATCACATTGATGAAGGGAGGGGTACCTACGGACAGAATAATTTTTCACTGTGACTGTAATTCGTTTTTTGCATCCTGCGAGGAACTCCTTGACCCTACCCTTAAAGAAGTGCCTATGGCGGTAACGGGGGACCCCGAAAGCCGTCACGGGATAATTCTTGCAAAAAATCAGAGGGCAAAGGCTTACGGAATAAATACGGCTGAGCCTATAGTATATGCTCTTCGTAAGTGTCCGAAATTGGTTTGCGTTCGCTCGCATCACGGGTTTTATGAAGAAATCTGTGAAAAAATCAATAAAATTTATGTTCAGTATACGGATCTTGTTGAAAAGGCAAGCATAGATGAATCTTACCTTGATGTAACAAATACCATTCACCTTTTCGGCGGTGACGCAAAAGCTCTTGCGGACAGCATAAGAGAGCGTATAAAAGAGGAAATAGGTATCACAATTTCCGTAGGGGTCAGCTTTTGTAAGACCATTGCAAAATTCGGAAGTGACTATAAAAAACCCGATGCCACAACGGTGATAACACGGGAAAATATGAAGGATATTTTCCATTCGGCGGATATCTCGGAGCTTTTCCTTGCAGGCAAGAAAACCACGGAAAAGCTTCGCACTCTGGGTGTTTACACAATAGGAGACCTTGCCTCTTATGACAAAATCAGGCTTTGCGAAATACTCGGAAAGCAGGGTCTTTCATTGTGGGATAATGCCAACGGAAAGGATAATTCTCCCGTGGCCTCCTTTTACGACAAGCAGGAGGTTAAATCCATAGGCAATGCAATGACCTTCCGACGTGACCTGACGGGCTACGACGAAATAAAATCGGGTATATCCTTTCTCTCGGATTCCGTTGCCTGCCGTCTTCGTAAGGACAATAAAAAATGCACCGTGGTGCAGGTTGCAATAAAGGACCCTGAATTCCGCACCATGCAAAGGCAGATAACTCTCAAAAAGGCTACGGCTCTTCAAAGGGAAATTACGGACGTTGCAATGACACTTATAAAGGGTAACTGGAGCCCCACTCAGCCGGTACGCCTTTTGTCAGTAACCGCTTCGGGACTCACAAATGAGGATGAGGATTTTTCACAGATGAATTTCCTTGAAGCGGCCGAAAACAACAGCGAAAAGCAGGAAAAAATTGAAAACACCCTTGACGATATCAGAAAAAAATTCGGCACGGGAGCCATAAAATTCGGATATTTCAAAAACGACGAAACAGGAATAAAATAAAGGTATCGTAAAAGTTTTGTTTTTACGGTACTTTTTTTTGCAGATTTTTTTAATTCCTTGTAACAAAAACTCTGTTATATCGACTAATTAAGTGAAAGGAGGCAAATTATGAAAAGATTACTCAATCAGATTTTCAAGGAATACTCTAAAGATGTTTACGGATATCTTATGAGCTTATCCCATAATGCCGACCTTTCAGAGGAGCTTACTGCCGAGGTTTTTCTTTCTGCTGTAATATCTATCGGAAGATTCAGAGGTGATTCAGATGTAAAAACCTGGCTTTTTTCGATTGCCAGAAATAAGTTTATATCCTACATAAGAAAGAAAAAGGACGATATCTGTTTTGATGCATCGGATTGCTTTTCGGATGAAGGAAACGGCACAGGAGTTGAAGAAAGCGTTATTCGAAAAGAAGCTTATGACAGAATAATCACGCTTTTAGAAAATGAGGATGAAAGGGCGGTAAATATCGTTTGGATGCGTGCGGACGGATATTCCTTCTATGAGATTGCGCAAAAGCTCGGTATTTCGGAAAACTCTGCCAGAGTTATTTTTCACAGATGCAAGAACCGGATAAAAGAACAAATGATAAAGGAGGGGTACACTTATGAATGAGGTGACCTGTGATATCTGCAAAGACCTGCTTCCTCTTGTTGAAGACGGTGTTGCCAGTAAAGACAGTCAGGATGCGGTAGAACAACATATTAAAGGCTGCAAAGAATGTGCAGGACTTTTTGAAGGTGCAAAAATACCGGAGTTGAATTATAACAGGGTTTTTGTAAAATTCAGAAGAAAACTGAGAATTTATTTGATTCTTGCAATGCTCAGCGGAATCAGCATTGGTGTGATCTGCAGCATAAAAGACGGCGGAGTCTATGTTCTCTTTAATGTTATTTTAATGCCTGTCATCGGAGTGTTGTCCTTTTTTGTTTTCCGTTGGAAATCTCTCGTTTGTGTTCCGCCGCTGATTTTTTCTGTTTTTCTCCTGATTAATATGTTGAATGCTGATGCGGCTGCTTTCAGCTTTGATATGGTTGCTTTTCTTTCTCTGATTTTTAGTGCTTTCGCAGTAGCGGGTATATTAATCGCAGGCTTGTTGAGCTTTGCATTCGGAAAGGATGATGAAGATGAATAAAAGGAAAAAAATTTTGAAGATTGCGGCAGCGATTACGGCATTTGTACTCATAGGAGCTGTTTTGTTTTTTGTGAATGCTTTTTTCGGGAATCCGGTATCGTATTTTCTTGCAGGCTATTCTGTAAATCAGTATATTGAGGAGAATCATCCGGATTCTGATTTTGAGATAGACGGAATCTCATATTTCTTTGACAGTACAAAATATTCTGTAAAAATTATTTCTCCCTCGAGCAAGGACAGCCATTTTATCATAAAAACAGATTCTTTCGGACAAATACAGTATAATAGCTATGAAACAGACGTTCTGAAAATGGAAAATACAAAGGAACGCATAAACGGCGAATACTGTGAATTGGTTTCTTCCGTGCTTGCATCTCCCGTTTTTGCTTATGAAACCGGTTTTGCTTATTCTAAGGTGAATTTTTCCGAAGATGATTCTGTAACCTCGGACAAAACGGGAGTGATTTTTTCTGATGATCTTATACTAGACAAAACATATGATATGAAGTATGTCGGAAGTAAAGCAGGATGCGTTATTCTTGAGGTGTATGACGAGGTAACCGTGGAAAATGCGGCAGAAATACTTAAAAAAACCAAGCTTCTGCTCAGCGCAGCCGATATAACATTCAATAGCATAGAATTTATCTTGAGAGAAAGATGCATTGATGACCCGATAAATGAAAAATACATCCGTATTGATGAATTTCCCGAAGCTTTTATCGATTCCGATGAGCTTACTGAAAAAATAGTGCAGTATATGCATGCATCTGATAGCTTTTACGAATAGCTTACGGCAGCAGTTCCGGAGGTATAACGAAAAATGCTCCGCATATAGCTACGGATAAAAACGAATAAAAATAACACCTTAAAGCCCGGAAAGCTCGGACATTAAGGTGTTTTTTTTCTTTTTTCATCAGTACATCTTCTTTCGCTAAATGTAGTTTTTTAATCCTGACGCTTTGATAAGTTTTTCAGAAAGTACAATTTGATAAAGCTCATATAGCAGATGCTCAGAATATATGACATAAACAGAAGACAGGCTCCGAGAATATAAAAGCTGAGCTGTTGACTCGAATTGACTGAACTAATGAATCTGCCGACAGATATTCCGAGAAGTCCTCCTGCAAACGGAGCTATGAAAATGTTTCCGCCTCCTCTGAGGTTTTTCTCATTATAAATGTCTTTCTTTACATTCTTTATTACTGTCAGAAGGAAAAATGCCGCAGATAAAAGATATATAAGAATCAGCACAAAAAGCAAAAGAAAATTATATCCGTTGGGTATACTCATTGCAATGAAGCCTGCAATAAGGCAAACAACTGAATAATAGGTGTATGCTATTCCCTCGCTTAAAAACTTAGCTTCTTTTGTTTCTGCTTTGGTTATTGCTAACTTAATAAAAAGCACGGAACTGAATATGTTTATAACAGAAAGAATAACTCCCGTTATAAATGCGAATCTGTCAAAAAAATAAAACGGAATATTTAAAATCCACAATAACAGTATTCTTGTTATATATGTACGCTTTTTAGAAGGCACGAATCTGAAATTAACAAAATTTTCAATTTTCTCTTTAGTCATTTCAAATCT
Source organism: Acutalibacteraceae bacterium (assembly GCA_045586465.1). Taxonomy (GTDB): domain Bacteria; phylum Bacillota; class Clostridia; order Oscillospirales; family Acutalibacteraceae; genus RUG806. The sequence goes on from JAZNAI010000205.1 coordinate 5,726, forward strand.
TCTCCTTTCAAAAATAATTATAACATCTGATGTAAGG
>JAZNAI010000206.1:0-4264 GCA_045586465.1 Acutalibacteraceae bacterium
GAAGAGACGGCAGGCAGAATACTTGAAGGATTAAGGAGAATGTATAAATGAAGCTTCTTATAATAAACGGACCGAATCTTAATTTATTAGGACTTCGTGAGCCTGATATTTACGGAAAAAGTGACTACAAAGCCCTTTGCAAAATGATAGAGGATGCCTGTGAGGGCATTGATTTCGAGATTTTTCAGTCAAACCACGAGGGAGCTATTGTTGATAAAATTCAGTCCGCCTACCCCGACACCGACGGTATTGTAATTAACCCTGCCGCATACACGCATACGAGTGTTGCAATTCTTGATGCTCTGAAAGCAGTAGGTATCCCCACGGTTGAGGTGCACATTTCCGACATTAATTCCCGTGAGGAATTCAGAAAATTCTCCTACGTATCCCTTTATGCCGAAAAGCAGATTGCGGGAAAAGGCCTTAAGGGCTATATTGAAGCTATAGAATACCTTAAAGAAAAACTGTAAAAAAACGGGCGGATTTTTACCGCCCTTATTTTTTGGAAAAATTTACTCTTTTTTCTTTACATCGCAAAATTTCAGGAGTATAATTTTAACATAATATTAACAAGAAGGATGATTTTTGTGAAAAAGCTTATTTCTTTGGCACTTGCCCTTATTATGGCACTTTCCTGCTTCTCCGTTATTTCCTTCGCCGAAGAGGAAAAGCCTCTGGACTACGTAGTTCTCGGTGACTCAATTGCTTACGGCTCGGGGATGATAAATTCAATTGATGCCTGCTACGGTAAAATTGTTGCAGAGACAAACGGATACACCTATGCTAACCACTCAATTCCCGGAATTACCTCGGGTGTGCTTCTTACGATGCTGACAGACGGTGAAAAGGTAAGAGAAAGTGTCGCTGATGCCGACATTATCAGCATTTCAATCGGCGGAAACAACTTCCTTACAGACAATATCATAGGACTGGCTTTTGACAGCCTTGCAAAAAAGGATATGTCAAGGTTCGATGAAATTTCTGCCCTTTACTACGAGGACCTCTGTACCATAATGGACAGAATCAATGAGCTGAACCCCGATGCCGTTGTGCTTTTACAGACTATTTACAATCCTCAGAAGGGTGCAGCAGGCGTTGTTTATCTCGAAGGCGGTACAAGACTTAACGATATGATGAGAAAATACGATGCAGAGCATCCCGGTGAAATCGTTATAGTTGAGGTAGCAGAAGCTCTCAACGGCGATTATGATAATTTTGCAGACGATAAGATTCATCCCTCAAAAAAAGGTAATGAGAAAATTGCTCAGGTAATTCTTGGTATACTTTCCGAAATGGGACTGGGTACATCAACCGAACCCGTTATCTCCACCCCCGGACTTGATTTCAAGATGCCCGTATCCTTTGCAATTATCATAAACATTGCTTGTGAGTTATTTGCATTGCTCGGAAACTTTATAAGTCTTATCAGATAAACAGACTGATAATACAAAAAAATACCGTCTTCGGCACTTAAGCTATGTGCCAAAGACGGTTATTTTAGGCTGACGGGAGTTGAACCCATCACGCCTGACAAACGATAATTTTCCGTTTGACTTTGCCTCATCACTTGAAATACGGCAGTATTCCTGCGTTCTTCGGACTTCGTCAAAACAAAAAATTCTCTGTTTGGCAGGTCGAAGAGTTTCTGCCGTCGGATTTTTCGTGTAGCAATGCACGAGTTTGCAGGAAGGCTGACGCCTTTCAAAAATGAGTGTGAAGCTATGCGGAATAAGGCGACGAGCGAAACCGTAATGTGTTCGACTCCCGTCAGCCTATGTTTCTCAGAATTCGATATCAGCAGTCACGGGATAGTGGTCAGAGGGGACGTCACCCAGATATTCGTTTCTGTCAACCGTGAATTTCTTTACCTTCACGTCACCCTTTACGAAGACATAGTCTATAACCGAGCGGTATTTTTCCTCACCGAGCCATGCGTGGAAGGTAATATCCTTATCGGTTATTTCGGCAACGTCTCTTGCGTCGCTGAAGCCGCCGTCCTTCACAGCCTTACAGGGAGCAGACTCGGGAGTTACGTTGAAGTCACCCGTAAACACGGCAGGACAGTCGGTGCAGATTTCATTTGCCTTTATTGCAACAAGCTCTGCGCCCTTCTGCATAGCAATTTCTCCTCTGTGATCAAGATGAGTGTTGAAATGGCAGAATTTCTTTCCCGTCTCTTTCTCGGTGAGCATTACATAAGAGCAGATTCTGATGCAGGCGGCGTCCCAGCCGTAGCCGGGCACATCGGGAGTTTCGCTGAGCCAGAAATTACCCTTTTCTCCGGGAATAAACTTATCCTTCTTATAGAAAACTGCGGAAAATTCGCCCTCTTCCTTGCCGTCGTCTCTGCCGACACCAACAAAATCGTATTCGGGGAGATTTTCCTTAAGTGCGTTCATCCAGCCGATGTGTGCTTCCTGCACACCCAAGGAATCGGGATCGGCTGCCTTTATGGCGGCAACAACACGGGGAATACGTTTTTCCCATTCTCTGCCGTCGTGACCTGCACAAAGCACGTTAAAGCTCATAATTTTCATATACACACACTCCTTCTTGTATCTTGATTTTAATTTATCACAGAGCCTTTATTTATTCAATCGCTTTTTTATAAAAAGTGTGGAAAATGGAAAAAATATGTGTTATTATAAACTTAATAAAAACAAAGGAGATCTATTATGGACCTTTCACTTATTCTTATTACCTGTACCATACTTCTCGGTCTTCTGAGCCTTACCGCATTTTTATTTTTAAGAGTTAAAAAGACTGACGTAAAGTCCCTTATGCTTAAATCCGTTACAAGCGTTATGTTTATTCTGACGGGTGTATTTCTGACAATTGCAAAGCCCTCACTTTATTCTGCACTTATAGTCGGCGGACTTGTATGCGGAATCTTAGGCGATATATGGCTCGATATGAAGTTTATGTACCGTCAGGATGAAGATTTTCTTACAAAGGCGGGCTTTTCATCCTTCTCCTTCGGACATTTCTTCTATATTGCCGCAATAATAGCAGGTGTTACCGATTTCAAGGCTGTTTCAATCCCTATGTCCCTTGTAGTGGGCGTTATTGCAGGTCTTGTAATTTATTTCGGCGAAAAGATTATGAAGCTTAAATACCACGGCAATTATAAGATTATCTCTGCTCTTTACGGTGCCCTTCTTTTCTTTGTGACTGCAATGTCCTTCAACTGTGCCTTCCTTGCAGGAGTAAAGGATAATCTTCACCTTATCGCATTCTTTGTCGGCGGTGTGTTCTTTATTATTTCCGACATCATTCTTTCGGGAACATACTTCGGAGAAGGCAAAAACAGACCCGTTGACATCATCACAAATCACGTAACATACTATATTGCACAGTTTGTAATTGCAAGCTCAATACTCTTTATGTAAAGGAAAAAAATTATGAGAAGACAGCAGCAGCTCGACTTTTCGGGCATTAAAACCTTTTCTGCAAGCGACAGAATCAATCTTGTAACCATAGAAAAGCTTATGACTCCCGGTGTTACTCCTCACGAGGAATTTGTTCACGAGGGCTTCGGGGAGCTTATTGAAAGAATCATCACCGCCCGTAAAAACGGCAGACCCGTTATATGGAGTATGGGTGCACACGTTATAAAGAACCACCTTTCAAGATACATAATTGAGCTTATGAAAATGGGAATTATCACCCACATAGCAGCAAACGGTGCCACAAGCATACACGACTTTGAGCTGTGCTATCTCGGCGGTACCTCAGAGGATGTGCCCACGGCTATTGAGGACGGCTCCTTCGGTATGTGGGAGGAGACGGGTGCGTGGATGAACGAGGCAATAAATGAAGGTGCAAAGCTGAACCTCGGCTACGGTGAGGCTCTGGGAAAATACATTGATGAGCATCCCGAAAAATTCCCCAACCGTGAGGACTGTATTTTATGGCAGGCATATAAGCTTGATATCCCCACAAGCTACCATATTGCTCTCGGTACTGACATTATCCATCAGCATCCCACCTGCGATATGGCAAATATCGGCAAGTGCTCAGGAATTGATTTCAAGAAAATGGCATATTCCGTTTCTCAGCTTGACGGCGGTGTTTTCCTGAATTTCGGCTCCTCCGTTATAGGTCCCGAGGTATTCTTAAAGACCCTTTCAATTGCAAGAAATCAGGGGTACCCCACCTTCAATATCACAACGGCAAACTTTGACCTTATAAATCTCGGCAATTTCCGCTCAAAAATTGGCTACGAGGACCCCAATTACTACTACAGACCCAGAAAGAACATCGT
>JAZNAI010000207.1:0-6693 GCA_045586465.1 Acutalibacteraceae bacterium
GGTTGCATTTTATTTACTGCAGATACACTTACAGACACAGAAAACTACGATGAACGAAATTGGGGTAAAAATTCTTTCAGATATGCTCTTGAATTGTGCCTTGATGCCGTTATAAAACTCTGAATGGAAAGGAGTGTCAGTAATGAATCAAAAACAAATAGAATATATACAAAACACTCCTGTTCTTGAAACAGAACGGCTGATTCTTCGTACCATTACACAGGATGATGCAAACGAGGCTTTTGTGTGGTTGAGTGATGAAAAAGTCAATAGGTTTATGCCGTATAATCTTTACAAAAATACAGAAGAAGTATTGCATTGGATAAATGTAATACTCCCCGATGACAGTAATTTTCATTGGGGGTTTGTGCTTAAAGAAAACAATCTGCTAATCGGCAGTGGTAGCATAGGTCCACACAAAGGCAATCCTGACGAGTGGGGGTTCGGTTATAACATTCGTTCAGACTATTGGAACAAAGGGTTAACCACAGAGGCTACAAAAAGAATGATAGAATTTGCATATAAAGAACACGGCATAAAAAACTTTGTTGCAGACCACGCTGTTGATAATCCTGCTTCAGGCAGAGTTATGGAAAAGTGCGGTTTAGTATTCGACCATTTTGGAGAATACAGTACATTCGACGGTACTCAGACATTTAAAGCAAAATTCTATAAAATGCATCTAGATTAAAACAGAAAATTATTATTAACCAAGAAAAAAACCGCAATCATAATGATTACGGATTTTATGGTGGAGACGGTGGGGATCGAACCCATGACCTCTTGACTGCCAGTCAAGCACTCTCCCAGCTGAGCTACGCCCCCGGATATGAAGAATTGAGCAATAGTGAAAGGAAAAACTAACTTCCCCGTACTTACTACAAGGTGAATTATACACAAGTACGGGGGGGGTTGTCAATAATTTTTTTGATTTACAGCAGATTTTCTTTTTTTATTAAGTACATGTAAAAGAAAATCCATATCCTTCAGTCAATGTAGATTTCCCTGAGAGTTGAAACATCAGAGGCAATCTGAATTTTACCGTTAACAAGCCCTACATAATCTTTGTGGATGTGCCCCGTTATAAGAGCCTTTATTGCATCGCAGCTTACAATAAAATCAAAGGCTTCTGCAGTAGTATTATCCTGCTTCTGCTGAAGGAATCTGTCCTCGGAATAATCCTTCATAAGCTCCTCGGGGACAGACATAAGATAGGCAGGGACGCTTCTGCCCTCTCTTGTATAGTCGTACAGCTCACGGGTGTAAAGAGGAGTATGCATACAGAGAATTACGGGAAGACCCCTGCTGCATTCAGCTTTCAAAAAAGCTAATTGTTCTTCGTCAACAAGATAATATGAGTTATCGAGGGCAACAAACAGTACCCCGTTTATTTCCCGTGAAGAAAATCTTATATTGTTCTTAAAAACAGCCTGCACCTTGGAAAGACTTCTGCTTCTGTATGCGGCATCTTCCTTTTCTTCTCCGAGATAAAGACTGAATTCGTGGTTTCCCGCAGCCATAAAAATATCAACGGAATCAGCAAACTCTTTAGCCTTTTCGATATTCAGCTCCGAGACAAAATCAATAAGGTCACCTGTATAAATAATTGTTCTGTTTTCGGAAATTGCCTTGTTTTTTATAAATTCAAGATTGTCCCGTGCATCGGAGAAATGACAGGTTCTCTCTTTGGCCAGCCTGATTTTTCTTTCGTCATTTCTGCAATCGGCATAGGCAATATGTGTGTCACTTGCGTGGAGTACGGTAAAGGGCTTTTCAATACCTATACGGATATGATTTTTAAGAACCTTCATAATAAATCTCCGATTATGCGTTTTTTGTGCGTCTTGCAAAAAGGATATTTGCGACGATAACGGCAAGAATACCTGAAATCAGCTTTCCGACAATCATAGGAAAAATATATTTTTCATTAAACGATACGGTAAATGCAAGATGATCAACAAAAGCAAAGGATGCACTTACTGCAAATGCGGAATTAAGCACTATTCCCTTTTTATCCATCTTATCCATCATTTCGAAGGTAGGAACGGATGTGCCGATTGTGGAAAGAAAGCCGAAAGCAGAGGTTTCATTTACTCCTAATTTACTTCCGAGCTTATTAAGTACCGGAGAAAGAAGCTTTTTGAGGACAAAAAACAGAGGAAGAGCGCCTGCCATAATGCACATTATGTTGATGATGATATCCATAGCATTTGTAAGATTATCCATATATGGAATAAGTGCTTTACCCGTTAAAAATTCTACAATGCCGACAATAAGCCCCACCGTGATAACCGCCTTGATTACAAGGGCAAGACCTGAAAAAATCTTAATGGTAATCTTTTCAAACTTTATTATTCCGATACCGATAACCGCAACAAGGAGAATAAGCGGAATTAGATTGAGAAGCAGGTCTGTTACGGCAAGACCCGATATCAGTCCCGCAACAATAAGCCCTGCGGGAATAGTTGTCATACCGCACAAGATTCCGAAAAATATGTCGGAATGATTCTCTTTTTTAGTTACCTGAATTGAAAAAGGAATGGTAAATGAAACGGTAGCACCCATCATTGAGGCGGTTACAAGTCCGTTGAAGTAGCCCATTGCCTCGTCCTTTGCAAGGTCGTGTGCCAGGTGTGCACCGCCCATATCGTTTGCAAATATCAATGACGGAACAACGGAAAAATCAAGAAAATCGGGGAAATATCCGCTGATATTCTGCAGAAGATGCGAGATTGACGGAGCAATCACCAGAATACCTGCCATTGAAAGTGCAAGGGGCGCTATCATTGAAACTGCCCTTTCCAGCTCTGCTCCCAAGCCGAGTTTATTGCCGAATATTCTGTCAAGTCCGGCTACGGCGGCAATACCTATCATTACCCAGATAAAAACTTCCATAAATACCTCGAAAAAATGTCGTTACGGTAATTTTAACATATCAGAAAATAATGTCAACAAAAAACATAAGGCTCCGTTTTACCGGAGCCTGAATGCTGTATCAATTATTCTGCTGCAACTGCTCTTGTAAGAGTAATTACTGTTCCGTCTGCCTTTGTGAGTGTAAGCGTATCACCCTTAAGCACGAAGGTATATGAAACGGGCTCCTTGCTTACGGTCTTATCGACGGTAAGTACATTGTCGGTAATTGACCATTTCATTTCAAGAGGAATAAGATCACCCGTAAACTCACCGGGTGCAGTACCGGTACCGTCTGCATTGAAGACGAAGGTCTTTTCCGTCACTATTCCGAGAATTGTTTCCTGATATGTCCACTTGCCTGCAATTTTTTCCTCTACGGGAGTACCGCAGGCAGCAAAAGCAGATACAAGAACAACAAGTATAAGTGCAAAACTGAGTATTTTTTTCATAGTCTTTCTCCTTTCAAAGAATCTCTCTTTACAACTTCATTATATTAAATACAGGTCAATAAATCAACATCAATTTTCTTTGGAGCTGTATTTTTCTGCCTGGAGACGGAACATATATGCATATTTACCGTCAGCAGCCATTAACTCGTCATGGGAGCCGTGTTCCGCAATTTCACCGTTTTCAAGCATATATATCTCGTCTGCCATAACCGTAGTAGAAAGGCGGTGGGATATAAAAATAACGGTCTTGTCATCTGCAGCCTTTGACATTGACTGATTGAGATTGTACTCGGCAACAGGGTCAAGATTAGCACTGGGCTCATCGAGAATTGCAAAGGCACAGTCCTTATAAAATGTTCTTGCGATTGCAATTTTCTGCGCTTCACCGCCGGAAAGTGAAACGCCGTTATCATCAAATTCGCGAAGAAGAATGCTGTCCGTACCGTCGGGAAGAGTTTTTTCGAATCCCGAGGTTTTAAGAGCAGTCTGAACCTTTTCGGTGTCGGGAGCATCATCCATTGAAACATTTTCTCCCAGAGAGGCACCGAAAAGGGAGAAATCCTGAAATACTGCGGCAAAGTTTTTATGATAGGAGGCAATATTCCAATCCCTTATATCCTTACCGTCAATTGAAATTCTGCCCTCTGTTACATCATAAAGACGCAGCAGCAGGTTTGTAAGAGTGGTTTTGCCGGCACCGTTATAGCCGACAAGAGCTATTTTTTTATAGGGAGAAATTTCGGGATTTATGTTTTTAAGCACATATTTTTCAGTACCCGGATACTTGAAGGATACATTTTCAAACTTAATTGTAACAGGCTTTTTGTAAACGGTTTTATCTGTTCCGTTTATTATTTTTTCCTTGGCATTCATAAAGCGCTTGAATTTTTCCACATAAAGTCCGTTTTCACGGAAGGAAATTGCAAACCAGCTTGTTATTGCAAAAACGCTGTTACTGATAGAAGAAGCACCGTTGAAGGTTGCCGCAAAATCACCCAAGCCGACCTCCTTTGTTACAATAGCCTTATATCCCATAAACAGAGTAATTCCGAGATAAATAAGAAGTGTCATAGGAAGAGATTCCTGACAGAAATAAAGCTGCCACTGACGTCTTAAATAGGGCGCTATTGTATTTATGCGGTCGGTGATATTTTTATTATATCTTCTTTCGACCATTCTGCCGGAACCTGAAAGTCTTAATTCCTTTGCATAGTCCTGGAGATAAAATACACGGCTGAAATAGAGATTTTTCCTGTCAAGGGGAGTCATTGCCTCTGTGCGGTCAACGTTTACCTTTGCTATAAGACGGCCTATGGGGGTCATAATTGCTACGCACAGAAATACAAAAATAAAGCAGGCAGGGTCAATGGTAACAATAACAGCACCGATTGTAAGAACGCCGACAACATTGGTAATTATGTCCTGAGCATTGGACATAACATTGTTTGCTCTTTCATTCATTGAGGTCATAGCAAGAACAAGGTCATTATAGAACTCAGGATTATCATACGATTCATAGTCCATTTTTGCCGCTTTTTCATATATGGTCTTATAAATGCTGAAATAAAGTTTTTCTCTCTGTTTCGGCATAGATAACTCATAAAAGGTCGTAGTGAAAAGGTTTGTCACAATAACAAAAGCCACAAAGGCAATAAGAACATAAAGTATTCTTTCATAGCCCGTACCTTCTGTCACAATGTCGATTATGTATTTAAGAAGAACAACGTTTGATAAGGTCCACGGCAGATTTGCAAGTGCGTCATAAAAAATACAACCGAAAAGCATATAAGGCGTATGGCGGCCTATGAATTTCAGCATATATATGTAATTTTTAAGGGCGTTTGCATTCTCTTTTACTTTTGCGGTCTTATTATTCTTCACAGTCCGTCACCCCCTCAATATAGCCTGATGCCTGCAGGGTAAACATCTCGCTGTACTCTCCCCCGTCAGCCATAAGCTCTTCGTGCGTTCCCTGCTCAGTTATTCTGCCGCCGTTAAAAACAAGGATATTGTCGGAGCGGGTAGCACTTGAAAGACGGTGGGAAATATAGATAACGGTTTTGCCTTTAGTGCCCTCTGCAAGAGCATCGTACATCCTGCTTTCAGCAACAGGGTCAAGGGCAGAGGAAGGCTCATCGAGAACTGCAATATCAAAGTCCTTTGCAAAAAGACGTGAAATTGTCACCTTCTGAGTTTCACCGCCGGACAAAAGCACACCTTCCTGAGAAAATTCCTTTGTAAGGACAGAGTTTTCCTTTTCGGGAAGCTTTTCGATTTTCTCGTAAACGCCTGCCATTTTTAAGGCATTAACAGCAGTTTTCATATTTTCTTCCGTGACTTCCTCCGTGAGCACGTTTTCTGCTACGGTCATAGCAAAAACACGGTAATCCTGAAAAACACTTGCGAATTTTTCACGGTATTTTATAAGGTCATATTCCTTGATATTTACTCCGTTATAAAGGATTTCTCCCTCGGTTACGTCATAAAGACGCATAAGAAGCTTTGAAAAGGTAGTTTTTCCTGCTCCGTTATGACCGACGATTGCAACGGTCTGTCCCCTTTTTATCTTAAAGGACAGATTTTTAAGAATATCCTCCCCGTCTTCCTTATAGCGGAAGGATACGTTTCTGAATTCGAGACTTTCAAAATCTGCGGGGATAAGCTCTCCGCCCTGAATTTTCGGTTCATAAGAAAGAAAATCTCTCAAATTCTGCACCCACAGACAATGCTTCTGCTGCATTGCAAAATAATGAGCCAAGTGATTAAGCTTGTTTCTGCAGGTAGTTATTGCGGAAATAAGAACGGAAAACTCGGAAACGGGAAGATTCTCAGCAATTATCAGTCTGTAGCAGCCGTAAAGAAAACCGCCCGTTACGGGGATAATTTCGGCAAAATAGTCAGATACACATTCGAGAAATGCTATTTTCCAACCGTACTTTTTTATTACCTCAATATTTTTTGCAATAGCTGAACGGAAGCGCTTATCTATAACCGCAAAAATATTCGTGGTCTTGATTTCCTTTGCAAAGTCCTTGAGCAGGATTGTTCTTCTTACGTAATCCTTCTGCCTTTCATAGGGAGTCATATCCTTTTCTTTTTCAAGCTCAAAATTATTTTTCGCAACCCTGAATGCAATAACAATAACAGGACAAAGAATAAAAATAAGCAAAAAAGGATCTATAGAAACAAGGTAAAACACAAGCAAAATCAGGCTGACAACAGAACCCAAAACCCAAGCAGAGCCTTCTATAATCCTCTTGAAGCCACCCTGTTCTACTATCCATGTAGCACGGTTGTATTTATCAAAAAATTCAGGATTTTCATAACA
>JAZNAI010000208.1:0-14862 GCA_045586465.1 Acutalibacteraceae bacterium
TCTGCAATCCTTACAGCAGCCGAAAAGCGTGGTGCTGTCAACCTTAACGGAAAAATCACTTTCTCCTAAAATATCCGAAAGCATTTTTTCACTTAAAGAATGTCCCATATGCAGAAGCTTTCCGCATTCCGTACACTTTAAGTGAAGGTGGCTGTGACATTCCTCGTCTCCTGCCAGCTGATAGAGAAACTGCCTTGAATTTCCCTTTACAAATCTCTTCACCGTGCCCTTTTCCACAAGCTGACCTACAAGACGGTAGATTGTGCTTTTGCCCGGTGCATCGGGATATCCGGCAGACAGCCTTTCTGATAATTCATCTATTCCCATAGGGGTGTCCTTATTCTCCCTTAGAAAGGATAAAAGTATATCCTTCTGATGAGTATTATATGTAGCCAACAAATCAACTCCAATTTGAGAATTACTCTCAAATTATTATACAGCAATAAAATAATAAGTCAATACAAGTTTGTTGAAAAATAAAAACTTTTGTGTTAAGATAGATAATAATTTAGCGGTAAACCGCTAAAAATTCGGATTTCGGATTTCGGAATTCGGAAAACAGAGTATGGTAGGTGCGGAATGTTCCTAAGAAACATAGTCGTCTTGCTTCCCTTGAGGCGGTCGCAATACTCCTTGTTTCTTCATCTCTTTTGTGTGCCTTCATCTGCCCCCGGCAGCGGCACACTCATTCGCCCCCGCCCGTTCCCAAGGGTTGATTCTTCGTGTAGGGGACGACGCCCACGGCGTCCCGCAGGAAGGAAGTATAATTACAGAAGTTATGAACGTAAGAGGCACATTTTTTATCTGCCACGGGAATTAATACGAATATTGTCATTTTCATCAGGGTGGGACGCCGTGGGCGTCGTCCCCTACAAGCCGTAACAACAAATGACTGCTAAATTATGATTTACAGGAGATTTGAATGAAGAATATTGAAATTCTCGCGCCTGTGGGCGGTGAGGAACAGTTGATTGCCGCTGTCAGAAGCGGTGCGGATGCGGTATATTTCGGAGCCGCCTCCTTCAATGCAAGAAGAAATGCCGTGAATTTCACCGATGATGATTTCATCGGTGCGGTACGCTATTGCCACGAAAGAGGTGTAAAGGCATATATCACCCTCAACACCCTTATAAAGGACAGCGAAGCTGAGGAATTTGAAAGCACCTTAAGGCTCATAGCTAAAAGCGGAGCGGATGCGGTAATTGTTCAGGATATGGGCGTATTTTCCCGTGTAAAGGAATGTGTTCCCACTATGCCCGTACACGCCTCAACCCAGATGGCGGTGCATAACGTGTCGGGAGCAAGGCTTCTTGAAAGGCTCGGATTTTCCCGTATTGTTCTGGCAAGAGAATTAAGCTTTACGGAAATAAAGGAAATCACCGAAGCCGTAAATATTGAAATTGAGGTTTTTGTTCACGGAGCCCACTGTATGAGTGCATCGGGTATGTGCTATATGAGCTCCTTTTTCGGAGCAAGAAGCGGAAACAGAGGTCTCTGTGCTCAGCCCTGCCGTCTTAATTTCAAGGCAGGTGAGCGTGAATACGCCTTGTCTCTCAAGGATATGTGCCTTGCGGATGAAACGGAAAAATTAATTGCAACGGGTGTCACGTCCTTTAAGATTGAGGGCAGAATGAAGCGGCCCGAATACGTTGCGGCGGCAGTATCCGCTTATAAAAATGCAGTTAAGGGCATTACTCCCGATATGTCACTTCTTCAGAGTGTATTCTCACGAAGCGGCTTTACAAAGGGATATTTTGAGGGCAGACGTGAGCTTTCAATGTTCGGCTACCGTACCAAGGAGGATGTGCTCTCAGCCTCGTCAGGTGTGCTTAATACCCTCGCAAATACCTACAGAAACGAAAATCCCTTGGTTGAAATTTCAATGAAATTCTTTGTGCACGAAAATGAGCCCTGCACACTCGAAATCTCCGACGGTGTAAATACCGTTTCTGCTTCGGGAGCTGTTCCCGAAAGGGCGCAGAAGGTACCGCTCAATAGTGAAAGTGCGGAAAAATCTCTCGGAAAATTAGGCTCGACCTTCTATTACTGCAATAATATTTCCTGCGATATTGAGGACGGACTGATGCTTCGTGCATCTGATATCAATGCCGTCAGAAGAGATGCCTGCGAGGCTCTTACGGAAATAAGAGGAAGGGCATCGCAGCACGCCTTTATTCCCCGTAAAAAGGCATTTTTCACTCGAGAGGTTTCAGGTGAGCCCGATCTTTATATTTCTCTTCGTTCCCTTTCTCAGCTGCCCGAGGAGACAGGTGCAAGGCTTATAATTCTTCCCGTAAAGGAGCTTTCGGAAAACATTTCTGCTCTCGGTGATATGACGGGGAAAATGTGTGCAAAAATCCCGGCTCTCGTCTATCCTGCATTCGAGGAAAAGCTTCTTTCCGACCTTAAGAAATTATTTGAAAACGGCATAAAATACGCTTACTGCGACAATATCGGCGCTGTTGAAATCGCAAAAAAGGCAGGTCTTTCCGTAATCGGAGGAACGCTTCTCAATATCACGAATTCAGTAAGTGCGGATGCTTACTACAGCCTCGGAGCAGGTTCCGTGACCCTTTCTCCCGAGCTTTCGTCAGCCGCTCTTAAGAGCCTGAACACCAAGGCAAGAACGGGTATATGTATTTACGGCTATATGCCCCTGATGCACTTCCGCTGCTGTCCTCTGCAGAAGGAAAATGGCTGCGGTGAATGTAAGGGAAGAGGGGAAATTACGGACAGAATGGGAGAGCGCTTCACCGTGCTCTGTGAGGGCAGACAGTACAGCGTGCTTTATAATACGGTGCCCTTATATCTCGGCGACAAAAAGCTTCCCCGTGCGGATTTCGTGCTGATGTCCTTTACCACGGAAAATAAATTTAACGTAAAAAAGGTAATTGACGCATATAAAAGCAAAAAAGCCCTTGACGGCAGAAAAACCGCAGGACTTTTTGAAAGAGAATTATTATAAATCGAAAAAATCATACTTCGGACGGGGAGCTTCAAAGCTTACCCGTTCTCCGTTTTCGGGACTTATGAAGGAGATTCTCTGAGAAAACAGAGCAATAAAGGGGATGTTGTCGGAGGCACCGTATTTTCCGTCACCGTACACCGGATGCCGTCGGGATGAAAACTGCACTCTTATCTGATGGGTTCTTCCCGTGTGAAGCTTTATTTTTACAAGGGAAAGTCCGTTTCTGATTTCCTTTACCTCATACTCAAGGGATGCTTTTTTTACTCCCTTTCTTTCACTTTTTACAACAAAGGACTTGTTTTTTCTGCTGTCCTTAAAGAGAAAATCCACCATTTCTCCCTTGTCGGGAGACACCTCTCCGTGAACCACGGCAAGATATTCCTTTTCGAAGGTGCCGTCGGTTATTCCCTTTGAAAGCACAGCCGCCGCATGCTTTGTTTTTGCGTATACCATAACGCCCGAGGTTACGGTATCAAGGCGGTGCACCGTGTATATTTCTGTGAGTCCGAGCTCTTTTTTCAGTATGTCAGGCAGCCCGTCTTTTCCGTTTTCCTGAGAGGAGACTCCGAAGGGCTTTATCACCGTCACAAATTCTTCATTATTGCAGATAATTTCCATCATTTTAACCTTAAAAGTTTGATAATTTTTTTGTTTTTTTCATTGTACTCCCGAGATTCTCGCAAAATATGATAAAATTGTGACATTTATGTGAATCTTCCTTTTTCATAGTAAAACCTCTTGCAATAATGGCTCCTTAATGTTATTATTAGTATGCAAGATAGTATAACCAAATATATGTTTATTCTGTCATTTTACGAAAGGAGAGAAAATCATAATGTTTAAAGATTACACAGATGAAATTATGAACGAAATTCTCGGCGGCGCTAACGGTCCTCTTGAGAACAAGGCTGATACAGCTGTTAATTTCCTCAATGAGTGGGCAGACTATATCACCCAGTTCATTGATACAATCAAGAAGTTCTTTGAAGATCTTATGGCTCTTCTCGGTTAATTTCAGAGAGTATAATTTTATAAAAGAAAAGAGGTGCTACAATGAACGAAGCAACAGCTATCACAGAGACCATCGCAAAGTTTGCACAGGCTCTTGTTGATTTCATCAACATGATCAAGGATTTCTTTGCAAAGCTTTCAGGCGGCGCAGAAACAACTCCCGAAGCATAAGTCAAAGCTTCGGATAGCCTTAAAAAGGCAGAAAATAGCATAAGCTAAAAGCCGGCGGTTCTCCGCCGGTCTTTTCTTTTTAACAAAAAAATTACCAAAATTTTGAATATTTTTAAATTTTTTTGTTAAAGTGTTGAAATATTATTTTTACTGTGATAATATAAAGATGCGATTTTATAATGCGAATCTATATTGAGAGGTGAAAATAATGAACGGCACATGGGATAGCGATTACGCTTTTATCTATGAATTTATCGAAATTCTTGAGAGACTCTTCGAAATGATTGCTAACTTCTTCAATAGTCTCACCGGCGGTGGTTCCTCTGCAACTCCCGATGCAGGAGCAAATGCATAATTTTTTTTATTTAACAGATCTGTAAAGAAAAGCGCTCGGTTTCCGAGCGTTTTCCTTTTTTTATGGTAAAATAACATATATATTTAAATATTTCTCTTTTTTCTGCGTCTTATAGGGTGAGGAGGGAAAAATATGGATGACAAAAAAATCATTGAACTGTTTTTTAAGCGTGACGAAACGGCAATCCGTGAAACTGCCGATAAATACGGGGATTTTATCCGTTATATAGCCTTTAATATAACGGGTCTCAGGGAAGATGCCGAGGAGTGCGAAAACGACACATATTTCAAGCTCTGGAATTCTATTCCTCCGGATTTCCCCGAATTCTTCAAGGCGTACATAGGTAAAATCACGAGAAACACGGCCCTGAGCCTCTACAGGAAAAATAAAGCGGCAAAAAGAAACTGCGGCGTATATGTTTTACTGTCGGAGCTGGAGGAGTGTATTTCCGACCCCGTAAGCGTAGAGGACGAGGTTGAGGCGAATTTTCTTTCCCGTATTATTACCGATTGGCTTTACACCTTGAATGAAGAGCACAGAGCCGTATTTATAAAGCGTTATTGGTACGGTGAAGCCGTAAAGTCAATTGCTCAGGAACTGAAATTATCTCCCTCCGAAATATCCTCTCTTCTTTTTACTTTGAGAAAGAAATTAAAAAGAGAACTGACAGAGAAAGGAGTAAATATATGAAAAGCGAAAAATTATATGAAGCAATAGGCAACATTGATGAAAAGCTGATTTCCGATGCTGAAGACTTCGGAAAAAAGTCGGAAAAAAAGCGTATTGTTCCCTTTATAGTGTCCCTTGCTGCCGTGTTTGCGGTGATTATTGCCCTCGGTATTATCGGCCCCTTTACCTTTTCGGGTGCCGTTCTGCCACCCGATGACGGAACTCTTCCCGGCGGTGACGAAACGAGCCTGCAGGAAGATAATACAGGTGATTTTTCATCCGAAGAAACAACTGCCCCTGACTCTCAGGAAAGCACCACTTCTTTTCCGAATAGTGAGCCTCCCGAGGAAAAAACGACAATGATAGGATTATTAGCGCCTGACGAGGATGTGACACAAAGCGGCTTTATAAATCCCCACAAGACGGACAGCAACAAAAATATCCGTCCCGTGACCCTCAGTAAGGCATCTTACCCGAAAATGGCTGCCTACCCGCTCTTAGGCGAGCTTGACCCCCGCTACGACAAATGGTGGGAATCAAAAAGAGAGCTTATGGGAATTGAGGTTGAGACAGACAATATAAAAAGCTTCTCGAAAACTCTTCTTTCGGAGCTTCTGACGGATAAAAGCGACGAAAACAATATTGTCTCCCCCCTTAATCTCTATATGGCTCTCGGAATACTTGCGGAAACCTGCGACGGCAATTCCCGTCAGCAGATTCTGGAGCTTCTCGGGGAAGAATCAATTGATACCCTTCGTGACAGAGCTAATAAAATATGGCAGAAAAATTACCGTGATGACGGAGCTATGAAAAGCATAATGGCAAATTCTTTATGGCTCAACAGCTCCGTAAGCTATAATAAGACCGCAGTAAAAACCATATCCGAAAAATATTTTGCATCTGTTTACAGCGGTACTATGGGTTCCCCAAAGTATAATAAGCTTCTTAATGACTGGCTTTCCGACAACACGGACGGAATGCTGAGTCCCGAGGTTGAGATGAATTACGACACCGTAATGTCAATTGCCTCTACAATAGTTTTCTCCTCAAAATGGTCTGATGAATTCCAAAAATCCGCTACCGAAAAGGGTGTTTTCCACTCTCCCTCGGGGGATAAGACGGTCTCCTTTATGAATGCTACTCGTGATATGCACTACTTCTGGGGCGAAAAATACTCGGCAATATCCTTAAGCCTTAACATCGGCGGACAAATGTGGTTTATCCTTCCCGATGAGGGTGTTGATGCCGACAGTATTTTCTCCGACCCTCAGATGCTTGACCTTGTAACGAGAAAAGATATTTACGGTGACTCTTATGAAAACGGAAAATTCCTTGAAGTCAATCTGTCAATTCCGAAATTTGACGTAAAGAGTGAAAAGGATGTAATGTCGGGCATTAAAAAGCTCGGTATCACGGATGTAACAGACGAGCTTCGTTCCGATTTTTCACCTCTTGCGACAAATCCCGAAGGTATATTCATTGATAAAATAGACCACGGCGTAAGAGTGAAAATTGACGAGGAGGGCGTGCAGGCTGCCGCCTATACCGTAATAAAAGGAGCAGACTCCGCAATGCCGCCCGATGAAAAGGTGGATTTCGTCCTTGACCGCCCCTTCGCCTTCGTAATCTCACTTAATGACAATGTCCCCCTCTTTGCCGGGGTTGTCAATAATCCTTGAAAATAATATAACAAACAAAAAAAGGAGTGTTTCAATGTGAAAAAGAGGTATAAGCTTTTTACGTTATTGTTAATATTTACACTACTTTTTTCAAACAGTCTTATTATCACCAATGCAGCGGATGACATTGCAAGAACTCATTTTATGGTTTATCTTAAAGAGGAATACAGAAGCCGTGTGCAGGAGGTAATTGATTCAATTGACTGCGAATATATAGGAGAGGTATGTGAGCTTACCAATCCTGACGACTATGATTCAGCCTATACACCTATGCTTCTCGTATGGGTGAAGGATAAAAATGAAGCATATTTTGACAAGGCTCAGGAATATTTTTTTGGTAAGGACTATTATTATAAAACAATGTACGACGTCCTTCTTGCAGACGGTAATACGTGGTTATGCAGAACTCAGTTCATTATCATTATAAAGGAAGAATATGCTTCGGATATTGAAGCAATCACACAGGGTATTTCCTGTAAATATATTGAAGGTGTCAGAGAAGCGGAATATTTTCTTCCGTCTTCTGATCCCCGTGTCGCCTTATATGTTTATATGGCAAACGGCGATGAGGCATTTTTTTATCCCGCGCAGGAATATTTTTCCGACAAGGAATACCTTGATAGTATAGAATATAATTATCTCGTCAGAATTGAAGATTTCGGACTTAACGGTGATGCCGATTATGATGGCAGATACTCAGCCTCCGATGCGAGATTTATTCTCCGCTGTGCCGTGGGGCTTGAACAGTACGATTCTCTTATTCAATGTGATACAAATGCAGACGGAACGGTGAATTCTGTGGATGCAAGGCTTGTGCTTCGCTTAGCGGTGGGGCTTTCTCCTGAATAAACATTTTTCAGCATAAAGATTATCCTCAGTCAGCCGCACTTTTTGTGCGGTTGATTATTTTTATGTTATATGGTATTATAGATATATATTTTACGGGAGTGAGCTTATGGCAGATAATAAAATTGACAGAAAAACGCTGAAATATTATGCGAAGATGGCTTCGGAGGCTTATATTAATGACCCCGTTTACGTTTTTGCCTGCAAAAATGAAAAAATAAGGAAGAGATTTATTTATCATTGGCTTCTTATACGCCTTAATTCCTCAAAAAAGAAGGATATTTTCTATTTTGACGAGGAACAGAGGGGACTTCTCATTCTTCGTGAAGCACATTACGACTATACAATGTGGCAGTTTCTGCAGTGCATCAACTGGCCCTTCCTTGTGCTTTACTGGCCCCTTACCGTAAAATGCCTTATGGCGTATTCTCACCTCGATAATAAGGATATTTTTGATGATAAAACCTACATTGTGTCCCCCGTTTTTGTGGGAAAGGAGCATCAGGGCAAGGGTGTTGCCACACGGCTTCTTAAAATGGGCATTGAGGATATGCTGTCCCGTGGCTTCAAGGTAGGTCTCGAAACACAGAATCCCGACAACGTCGGATTTTACGAAAGACTCGGCTTCAGAGTCGAAAAGGAAGAATACTACAAGCTCGAAAAAATCCACAATTATTATATGCTTATTGATTAACTTCTGATTTGTTTGACATAATATGAATAATCGGATATAATGAGTGTATAAAAAAGGAACGGAGGGATATTATGTGCACAAAGAATCAGGCTCTCGATATACTTTATGAAGTATATAATGGCTGTAATGTGATTTTTGACGGTGCTATAAAGGAAGCTTACCTTTACGGCTCCTACGCAAGAGGCGATTATCATGAAGAATCGGACATTGATATCCTTCTTGTTGCGGAAATTTCTCAAAGTGAGATTTCCTCTTACAGAAATTCCGTAGCCCTGCTCACAAGTGAACTAAGCCTTAAATATGATATTACTGTTTCTGTTGCAATAAAACCTCTTGAACAGTTCAGGCGCTTCGGAGATATTCTCCCTTACTACAAAAATGTTATCACGGAGGGAATAAGGTATGCAGGATAGTGATAATGAACAGGTAGGAAATGCAGAATATTTTCTGTCTGAAATAAGAAAATATCTCGACAATATATAAATAAGACTCTCCTTTTTCGGGAGAGTCTTGTTTTGTCTGTTTATAAGCTTGGAACTGCGAATTTGTTACGCAATTGTGGGTTTTAATGCATCCTTTGCGGCGGTGAGCCTTGAGGGATTTCTCTGAATCACGGGAAGCTCGCCGTTTACAACACATTCCTTTGTAACGGTGATTTTCTCAATTGAGGGGTCAGAGGGAGCTGTATACATAATGGGAAGAAGAACCTTTTCCATTATTGCACGAAGTCCTCGTGCGCCCGTTTTCTTTTCAAGAGCGGATTTTGCAATTTCGGAGAATGCCTCATCCGTAAATTCAAGCTCAACGTCATCAATACCGAAAAGTCCCTGATACTGCTTGAAGAGAGAATTTTTAGGCTCCCTGAGAATCTTTATAAGAGCCTCCTCGTCAAGGTTCTTAAGGGCTGTCAGCACGGGAAGACGGCCTACAAGCTCGGGGATAAGACCGAACTTTACAAGGTCCTGAGGGATTACCTTGGACATAATTGAGTCCTCGTCAAGCTCAGATTTCAGAAGAATTTCCGAGCCGAAGCCAAGCACCGAATTTCCCATTCTCTTTTCAACGATTTTTTCAATGCCGTCAAAGGCACCGCCGCAGATAAAGAGAATATTTGTGGTGTCTATCTGTAAAAATTCCTGCTGAGGGTGCTTTCTGCCGCCCTGAGGGGGAACATTTGCAAGAGTGCCTTCAAGAATTTTCAGAAGAGCCTGCTGAACACCCTCACCGCTTACGTCACGGGTAATGGAGGTGTTTTCACTTTTTCTTGCAATTTTATCTATTTCGTCAACGTAAATTATGCCTCTTTCAGCCTTTTCGATATCAAAATCGGCAGCCTGAATAAGTCTTAAAAGGATGTTTTCAACGTCCTCACCGACGTAGCCTGCCTCTGTAAGGGTGGTTGCGTCCGCAATTGCAAAGGGAACATCAAGTGTCTTTGCAAGAGTCTGTGCAAGGAAGGTTTTACCTACACCCGTAGGACCTAAGAGAAGCACGTTCGACTTGTTGATTTCAACATCGGTCTTTGCTTTTCTGTAGATTCTCTTGTAGTGGTTGTATACGGCAACGGACAGGGCAATTTTAGCCTGGTCCTGACCGATAACGTATTCATCCAGCTTTGCCTTAAGCTCCTCGGGCTTGGGAAGAAGCCTGGGAGAGGAAGCCTTTTTCTTTGTATTCTTTTTGGGATTTCCGTCACCCTGAGAAATGATGCTTACGCAGTTTTCAATACACTCATCGCAAATAAATGCATCGGGGCCCTGAATGAGCATTGAAACCTGGTCCTGTGTTCTGCCGCAGAAGGAACAGCGAAGCCTATCCTTGGGATCGTCATATTTAGCCAATGGAATTTCCTCCCGATTTATCTGTTGTAAAGAACCTTGTCAATAAGACCGTATTCGAGAGCCTCTTCAGCACTCATAAAGTTATCACGGTCTGTGTCACGCTCAATTACCTCAATGGGCTTGCCTGTTTCCTTTGCAAGGATTTCATTGAGCTTCTGACGGGTCTTAAGAATGTGGTCTGCCGCAATCTTGATGTCGGAAGCCTGACCTCTTGCACCGCCCAAAGGCTGATGAATCATAATTTCCGCATTGGGAAGAGCGTATCTCTTGCCGGGTGCGCCTGCTGCAAGAAGGAATGCACCCATGGAGGCTGCCATACCCATACAGATTGTGGAAACGTCGCACTTGATATAATTCATTGTGTCAAAAATCGCAAAGCCTGCGGAAACGGAGCCGCCGGGGGAGTTGATGTAAAGAGATATATCCTTTTCGGGGTCCTGACCCTCAAGGAAAAGAAGCTGAGCTACAACAAGGCTTGCCGTAACATCGTTTACTTCTTCGGAGAGAACTATGATTCTGTCGTTGAGAAGTCTGGAGTAAATGTCATAGGCTCTCTCACCGCGGTTTGTCTGCTCGATAACGGTGGGAACAAGTGACATATAGGGATTAGGTAACATAGTGAATCCTCCTTTAGTATTCAGGCTGATGGGTTCAATTCCCTTCAGCCTTTTCAAAACGGCCGGAAATATTATATATTCCCGACCGTTAAGTATATGCCGTATGTCAGGAAGGTTTTTCCTTTACCGTCACATTATTGACGGGTCTACGGATTATTATTCAGCTGCTTCTTCCTTTGCTTCTTCAGCAGGAGCTTCTTCAGCCTTCTTCTTTGTTGTCTTCTTTGCAGCGGGCTTCTTTGCAGCCTTCTTCTTGGGAGCGCCTTCCTCTACTGCGTTTGCAATAACGATTTCGTCAGCCTTTCTTGCCTTGAGCTCCTTCTTGACTGTCTCGGGAAGAACTGCCTTCTTAACTGTGTCAAGGTCAACGCCGTACTTTTCAGCCATAGCGGAAAGCTCTGCTTCAACGTCCTCGTCAGAAACCTCAACGCCTTCAAGCTCAGCAATCTTTTCGAGAGCAAGCTCTACCTTAACGTCAAGCTCTGCTCTTTCCTTATAGGAATCCTTGAGAGAATCAACGCTCATACCGAGGTAGCCGAGATACTGCTCGAAGGGGATGCCCTGGCTTTCTACTCTGTACTTGAATTCGTTAACCATACCCTCAACGGAACGGGTAATCATAACCTCGGGAATTTCGTCTGTTACAAGCTCGGCAAGCTTATTGTAGATTTCGTTCTTGAAGGAGTTTTCGGAGGACTTTGCCTTCTGCTCCTCAAGAGTCTTTCTGATGTCAGCCTTGTACTCGTCAAGTGTATCGAATTCGGAAACGTCCTTAACGAAATCGTCGTCTGCTACGGGAAGCTCCTTAGCCTTAATTGCGTGAAGCTTGATTTTGAATACTGCGGGCTTGCCTGCAAGAGGCTCTGAGTATTCCTCGGGGAAGGTAACGTTTACGTCGAACTCTTCACCGATGTTGTGACTGATAATCTGCTCTTCAAAGCCGGGGATGAAGGAGCCTGAGCCGATTTCGAGCTCATATTCCTCAGCCTTGCCGCCTTCGAATGCTTCGCCGTCAACAAAGCCTTCAAAGTCGATAACTGCGATGTTGCCGTTTTCAACAGCCTTGTCCTCTACGGAGATGATTCTTGCGTTCTGCTGAAGCTTGAGAGTGATTTCTGCCTCAACCTCTTCGTCTGTAACCTCTGTTGCGGGCTTAACAGCGGAAATGCCCTTGTAGCCTTCAATTGTGATTTCGGGCTTTACTGTTACCTTACAGGTAAGCTCAACGCCTTCCTTGCCGATCTTCTTGATGTCGAAATCGAAGGGATTGTCAATGGGAGTGATGGCTGCTTCGTTGAGAGCTGCTTCATAAACCTCGGGGAATGCGATGTCAAGTGCATCATCATAGAATACGCCTGCGCCGTAAACCTTTTCGATCATATTACGGGGAGCCTTGCCCTTTCTGAAGCCGGGAAGTGCAATGTTGCCCTTTTCCTTGTTGTATGCCTTCTGAATAGCCTTTTCAAAAGTTTCCCCATCAATGGAAAGTGCAACTGAAAATTCATTTTTGCCTGTCTTTTCTGCTGAAATTAACATTTTTGTTTGTCCTCCTGAACGTAATTTGCCTGACGGCAGTCATTAATAACCACGCTATTATAACAGATTTATTTTTAAAATGCTACTGTTTTAAGAAAAAAAACAGAGAATAATATAACTAAAGCATAACCTTTTTTGGGCAGAATGTGAGAAAATCCGCAGAAATCAGCGAAAACGTGATTCCCTCGTGCTCATATTTCTCATATCTTCCCGTTCTGTCACCGTGAATGTGACCGAAGTAGCAGCGCCGTATTCCGTACTTCTTCAGTACCGCCAGAAGCTCTTCGCATACACCCGATTCGTATACCACGGGGTAGTGCATAAAGGCGACGGGCTCCTTTCCCGTTTTAAGTGCTTCCTCAATTGAAGCGGTAAGTCTTCCCGCTTCACGGGCTATTACCTTTTCCGCATTTTCCGCCTTGTCGTCGTAAAACCAGCCTCTTGTTCCGCATACCGCAATATTTTCGGCTTCATAGGCGTTGTTGAAAAGAAAGCTTATGGTATTAAAGGAGTTTTCCTCTAAAAATGCGTTCATTTTTCTCATAGTTGCCCACCAGTAATCGTGGTTGCCCTTGCCGATGATTTTTCTTCCGGGAAGGCTGTCAATAAATTTAAGGTCTGTTTTTGCTTCTTCAAGAGACATAGCCCAGGAGATGTCTCCGGGAATAACGACGGTATCACCGGGAGAAACAACCTTTTCCCAGTTGGATTTAAGACGGGCGGTGTAATCCTGCCATCCTCTGAATATATCCATAGGCTTTTCGCTGCCCAGCGACAGATGGGGGTCTGCAATAACAAAAACTGACATAAAATTATCCTGACGGCAAAAATTTCCTCTGATAAAATGCCTTAAACGAAAAACACTTTTTCCGAAAGCGCTTTCTTTCCTCCGTGGTTTTCCCCGGGGACTAATTTATCGGGAGATGAAAAAGATGAACAAATGCGGTAAAGAAAACAAAAACATCAGCTGTGATGCGAAGAACTGTGTTTACCATACCACAGACTGCGGCTGCACAGCTGAATCAATCAAGGTAAGTAACAAGGATGCCTGCAAGTGCTCAGAGACCTGCTGTGCAACCTTTCAGATGAAAAAGACGGATAATACCGTTATCTGATTAAGGGCGGGTCCTTTTACAGACCGAGCATTCCGTAAACTACGCCTCTCATATCTGTCTTTTCGCAGATTTCGGTAAATCTGGGAGCGGTGCCCTTTAAGCCTGCAAGCTGAGAGGGAGCCTTTACGCCCGAGATTTTTTCAAGGCTTTCCATCATATCGAATTCGTCTGCTGAGAGTGCCTCACCGAGCCCCTCAAGAACAGCAGGGGAGAATTTGTAGGGAGATGCGGTTGATACGATAACCGTGGGAGTGGTGTCTCCCGTCTTCTCACGGTAGCTGTTGTAAACATTGATTGCAACGGCGGTGTGGGGGTCGGAGAGATAATTGTATTCCTTAAAGGTTTCGCCGATTGTTGCTTTTGTCTCGGTGTCATCACAGCAGCCGCCTGCGAAAACAGTCTGAATTTTTGAGAGCATTTTTTCGTTTACGGTGTATTCGCCGTTCTCTTTAAGAGCGGTGAAAAGTCCGTTGATTTCCGCACTTCCGTTTTCGCTTAAATGGTAAAGAAGTCTTTCAAGATTGCTTGAAACAAGGATATCCATTGAGGGTGAAACGGTGGTGTGGAATGTTCTTAAACGGTTGTATCTTCCTGTTTCAATGAACTCTGTAAGCACGTTGTTTGCATTTGAAGCGCAGATAAGCTTATTTACGGGAAGTCCCATTTCCATAGCATAGTAAGCGGCAAGAATGTTGCCGAAATTACCTGTGGGAACGGTGAAATTAATCTTTTCTCCGTTTACAATCTGACCTGATGCAATCATATCCGCATAGGCTGAAAAATAGTACACAATCTGAGGAACAAGTCTGCCCCAGTTGATTGAGTTTGCAGAGGAGAAGGTCATATTGTTATCGTGAAGCTGCTTCTTGACATCGTCGTCGGTAAAGATTGTTTTTACGCCCGTCTGTGCATCATCGAAGTTACCTTTTATTGCACATACGCCGACATTCTTGCCCTCCTGGGTTGTCATCTGAAGCTTCTGCACGGCACTTACGCCGTCGCTGGGATAGAATACGAGGATTCTTGTGCCCTCTACGTCCCTGAAGCCTTCAAGAGCAGCCTTGCCCGTGTCACCCGAGGTTGCAACGAGGATAACGGTTTCTCTGCCCTCTGAGATTCTCTTTGCGGAGCCCGTAAGAAGGTAGGGAAGAAGCTGTAATGCCATATCCTTGAATGCACAAGTGGGACCGTGCCACAATTCGAGCACGTTTACGTTATCGTGAAGATTTACGAGGGGAGCTACCTTTTCGTTGGTAAAGCCCGTAGCGTATGCGCCCTCTGTGTCTGCATCGATTTCAGCCTTTCCGAAATCGGTGAGATAAAGAGAAAGAACCTTTCTTGCTCTTTCAATGTATGAAAG
>JAZNAI010000209.1:0-7837 GCA_045586465.1 Acutalibacteraceae bacterium
GAAAAGCTGTGCCCGAGCTTGCGTCCTATAAGACCTGCCTTGAAATTTTTACAGTGTATCATATTTTAAGACACCCTCTCAATCCGTAATTTGGGACTGGTATTTTTTTGAAAGAGAAAGTATCTCCTTATAAAGCTCTTCAGTATAATCTGAGAGCTCCTCAGGGGAAAGCTCCTTTACCCTGCCGAGAAGCTCCTCTTCTCTTGCGGGGACGTACACGGGAAGACCGTTTTCCTTTTTGTAACGGGCAATATCTCCCGAAACTGCCATTCTTTCGCAGAAAAGACGGACAATTTCCTTGTCTATAGCATCAATTTTCTCTCTTGATGCCTCAACTGAAACGGTTTCACCGTCAAGCAGCATATCGAGGACAGCGAGTGCAGCCGCCGCTTCAATTACGGGGACCGCACGGGGGACTATGGAGGGATCGTGCCTGCCTCTTACCGTGTATTTTATATTTTCCTTGGTTTCGAGGTTTACTGTATTCTGCTCCTTGCCTATAGAGGGTGTGGGTTTTAAGGCGCACCTGAAAACTACGGGCATACCGTTTGTCATTCCGCCGAGAATACCGCCGCAGTTGTTGGTTCTTGTTTTAACCGTATCTCCGTCAAAATAAAATTCATCGTTATTTTCGGAGCCGTAAATTTCAGCACACTTAAAACCGTTGCCGAATTCAATGCCCTTAACTCCGGGAACAGAGAAAACAGCAGAGGAAATTCTGCCCTCGGCACCTGCAAAAAGATGCTCGCCAAGTCCCACGGGAAGACCCGTTACGGCACATTCGATAACACCGCCTGCGGAATCAAGGCTTTCCTTGGCTTTACTGATAACAGCCTTCATTTCTTCCCCTGCTTTTTCATTGATTACGGGGAAATCGGAGGAAATTTTTTCCGTGCATAAAATTCCGAAGGGTGTGTCCTTAACGGTGCCGACGGAGTAAATATGTGCTTTGATCTCAATGCCCTTTTCTCTTAAATACTGCATTGCAAGACCGCCTGCGACACAGAGAAGGGATGTAAGCCTTCCCGAAAAATGTCCGCCGCCCCGAAGGTCAACGCCCTTGCCGTATTTTACTGTTGCAGGGTAGTCAGCGTGAGAGGGACGGGGAATAATACCTGCATCGCCGTAATCCCCCGAATGCTGATTTGTGTTATAAATTACGGCTGTAATTCTTTCACCCGTGGTAGTACCGTTTTGGGTACCTGACAGAAAAACGGGCTTGTCCGCTTCTTTTCTTTTAGTTGACCACTCGTTCTGACCGGGTGCACGTCTTTTCATAAAAGAAGAGAGAAGCCCCTCATCAATGTGAAGCCCCTTCGGGAAGCCGTCCAGTGTCATGGTCAGCTTTTCGCCGTGGCTTTCGCCGTCAATATAAAGCTTTATGTTATTTCCGTAGGGAAAGCTCATTTTTTCACCTTATTTCATCCCAGAAGGAGGGATAGGATTTTTTTACCGCTTCGGCGACCTTTACCGTTACCGTACCGTTTGTTGAAAATGCAGCCGCAGCCGCACTCATTGCTATTCTGTGGTCGTTGAAGGAATCAACCTCACCGCCCGTAAGGGGTGAGCCTTCAATGATTATATTGTCATTTTCTACGGTAATTTTACCGCCGAGATTCTTTATCATATTGTAAACCGCTTCAATTCTGTCGCTTTCCTTAAGGCGCAGTCTTTCGCAGTTTTTTATTTCCGTTTTACCTTTTGCATTTGCCGCAACCACGGATAATACGGGAACAAGGTCGGGAATATCCCGTGCATCAACCGTTATGCCGTGAAGGACAGAGGGATATGCCGTTAATTTGCTGTCATTTACTTCAATATCTGCACCGAAATCACGAAGCACCTGAATAATTCGTTTGTCTCCCTGAACGGAATCTGTTTTAAGCCCCGTAAGGGTGATTTTCTCATTGCCGATAACACCTGCCGAGAGAAAAAATGCGGCATTTGACCAGTCTCCCCCTGCTCTTACCTCTTCGGGGGAAGAAAGGGGAGCCGTCTTCGGCACCGTGATTATATTACCGCAGAAGCTTACGTCACAGCCGAATGCTTTCAGCGCATCAATTGTCATTTCAATATAGGGTCGGCTTTCGGTTGTGCCCGTAATTTCAATTTCACCGCCCGTTTTTGACAGCATAAAAATAAGTCCCGAAATAAACTGCGAGGAAACATCTCCTGTAATTGAAAAGGCGGTTTTTTCGCATTTGCCCGATACACATATGCGGTTTTCTTCTTTTATTATTGTAACGCCTGCCTTTCGGAGCTCCTCCTTTAATGGGGAAAGAGGTCTGTCACCGAGGCGTCCTTCTGTCACAAACACGGCATCCTTGCCGAAAAGGGCTGTAAGGGGCAGTAAAAAGCGGAGTGTGGAGCCTGATTCCTTAGGATGAAGCTCGGGGCTCTCGGGTACGTCCCTTATGGGCTTTACCGTAAATGCTCCGTCAGAGAAGGAAATTTTCGCACCGAGGGAATTAAGACAGCTGACCGTTGCATCAATATCGTCATTGAGTCCGTCGCAGTACACCCTTGTTTCCTTGTCCGAGAGTGCGGCACAGATAAGAAGACGGTGTACCTCTGATTTTGACGCAGGTATTTTTATAATACCGCTTGTTTTCGGAGAGAAAAGTGTTTTTATCATATTATATTCCCTCCGATATGAATGAGGAAAGCTCTGTTACGGGAATTTTCTTAAGCACGCATTTTCCTGATTTCTCGGGAAGAACAAGAGTAATTTCATCTCCTGCACGCTTTTTATCCGAAAGTGCTATGTCCGATATTTCTTTCGCTGAGAAAACAGTTTTTGCAGGCAGGGAAAATTTTTCAAGAAGGGTAAGAAGTGTATGGAGTGCTTCTTTTTCGCATAAGCCCTTTTGAATTGCCGCCTTTGTCATAATAACCATACCTATCGCAACGGCTGAGCCGTGTGAAACCGTAAATTCCGAGAGAATTTCAATCCCGTGGGCAGGGGTATGACCGAAATTCAGAAGCTGACGGACACCCGTATCTCTTTCGTCAACCGCTACAATGTCACGCTTTGCCTTAACGCAGATTTCAATAATTTCGTTTATATCATATTCACCCTGAAGCTTCACTAAAAGCTCAGGTCTGTTTATCATACCGTATTTTATAACCTCTGCCATTCCGTCGTTGAAGATGTTACGGGGCAGGGTAGAAAGGGTATCGGGGTCGATAATTACAAGGCAGGGCTGATAAAAAGCCCCTGCAAGATTTTTGCCGTTTTTAAGATCAACGGCAGTTTTTCCGCCCACAGAGGAATCCACCATTGAAAGAAGGGAAGTGGGGATGTTTACGTATTTAATGCCTCTTAGGAAGGTAGCGGCGGCAAAGCCCGTAAGGTCACCCGTCACACCGCCCCCGAGAGCGACAAGAACGTCGGAGCGTGTCACACGGCTTTCGGCAAGAAATTCCCATAATTTCACGAGAGTGTCTGTGCTTTTGCTGTCTTCGCCTGCCTCGAATACAAAGGAGAGAACATTAAAACTTTCTTTTTCGAGAGATTTCTTGACTGCGGCACCGTAAAGGGGAAAAACGTTGGAATCCGAAACGATTACCGCAGTCCGTCCCTTTGCGATTTCTCCGATTAGTCTTCCCGATTCCCCGAGAAGACCGTTTTCAATCAGAATGTCGTAAGCAGTTGATGCTTCAACCCGTATTTTTTTCATTGTTATCCCTTCTTCTGTGAATTTCCGTCAATTGCTTCCTTCATAAGCCTTCCGTCTTTCAGAAGCTTACAAAGTGTCTCTTTGTCATTATTTACGAGGGCGTCCTTATAGTCATTCAGGGAGCTTATTATAAAATCAAGCTCCTTTATGAGATTGTCGGAGTTTTCCGAGAAAAGCTCTGTCCACATATTTTCGTTAAGCCACGCAACTCTTGTCATATCCTTATAAGAGCCTGCGGAGAAGCCTCCGTGATTTTTTGCCGTTTCGCTTTTTATATAGGCGTTTGAAACGATGTGTGCCAGCTGTGAGGTAAAGGCTATCATTTCATCGTGCTTTTCGGCTGTTGTTACGGAAATACTGCCAAATCCCATGGGGGAGATTATATTTTTTATGCTGTCAAGCAATTCGATATCATCAAACACAGGGGGAACAATTACCATAGGTGCGCCCCTGAAAAGGTCCTTTCTCGAATACTTTATGCCCGAAAACTGAGTGCCTGCCATCGGATGAGCGCCCACAAATGTAAAGCCGTATTCTTCTGCAAGACTGAAGCCCTTTTGGCAGATTCCTCTTTTGGTACCGCAAAGGTCAAGGACAAAGGCATCCTTTTTTATAAACGGTGCGTTTTCTCTTAAGTATTTTTCGGCCGCCTTGGGATACAGAGCAATAAAAATAACGTCGCAGGAGCTGATGCTTTCTTTTGTAAGCTCCCCGTCGATTATTCCCGAAAGCAGAGCGTAGCCGAGCGTACCCTTATCCGTATCTGCTCCCAGCACCGTATGCTCGGCACTTTTATATGCACGGGCAGCCGAGCCTCCTATAAGACCCAATCCCGCAATACCTACAGTCATCATAATGCCTCCCTTAATGCGCTTCTCACAATATTCACGGATTTCATCATATCAGCGAACTGTTCGGGTGTCAGGGACTGTGCACCGTCACAAAGTGCGTGTATTGGGTCGGAGTGCACCTCTGTCATAAGACCGTCCGCACCTGCGGCAACAGCGGCTAAAGCCATACTCTTTACATATTTTGAAGAGCCTGTTGCGTGAGAGGGGTCAATAACCACGGGAAGGTGTGTCAGCTCCTTAAGAACGGGAACGGCAGACAGGTCAAGACAGTTTCTTGTGTACTGACTGTCAAAGGTTCTGATACCCCGTTCGCAGAGCATTACGTTTTCGTTACCGCCTGCCATAATGTATTCGGCAGACATAAGCCATTCTTTTATTGTACTCGAAAGTCCTCTTTTTAGCAAGATAGGTTTATTTGTTTTTCCGAGTTCTTTCAGTAATTCGAAATTCTGCATATTACGTGCACCTACCTGAATTACGTCAACCTCTTCAAAAAGGGGCAGGTGGTGTGCGTCCATAATTTCCGTGACAATGGGGAGCCCCGTTTCTTTTTTTGCCTTAAGAAGAAGCTCTATGCCCTCGGCTTTGAGCCCCTGGAAATCGTAGGGGGAGGTTCTCGGCTTGAAGGCACCGCCACGAAGCATATTGCTGCCTGCTTCCTTTACGGCTTTTGCAATTCCTGTCAGCTGCTCTTCGGATTCAACGGAGCAGGGACCTGAAATCACCGCAAAATTACCTGCGCCGACCTTTACTCCCGAGCAGTCAATTATACTGTCATCGGGGTGGAATTTTCTGTTAGCACTCTTGAAGGGATCGGAAACCCTTCTTACGGCCTCAACCATACTGAGACTTGCAATAAGGTCGGCATCAAGCTTTGTGGTATCACCGATAAGTCCTATTACGGTCTGAAATTCGCCCTTTGAAATGTGTACGTCAAGACCGAAGCCCTTGAGCCAGCCCGTAAATTTATTCAACTGCTCCTCTGTTGTGCCCTGTTTTAATACTGCAATCATTTTTATTACCTCACCTTTTTCAGATAGTTCAAGCGGAAAACTAAATGCACCCGATTTTCACCGGGTGCATTGAAATAACATTTATAAGTTACTCTTGTTTGCAGACAGCGAAAATCTTACCTTTTTTCTCTTGAAAAAAAGTAATAATAATATGCTGTTGCAAAAAGCTTGTTCATATAGCTTAACCTTTCCGTTTTTCTGTTGAGGTCAGTTTAGCACTTTATACCGTTAAAGTCAATAGTTTTTTTGAAAAAAATTTTTCTTAACAAGCACTTAAGAAAAAATATCAATGGTGTAACAATTGTTGATATTATTTTGTACAAATGCTAAAATAAATATACAAAAACAAAGGAGTGATGATTTATGTTCATTAGCGGAGAGGTTATTATATATTTGATCTTTGCAATTCCTGTTCTTGCTTTGCTGGCTTTCGGTATTCTTTTTTTACGCTACAGAAAAAGAAAAAAAGAGGCAGGAGCCGATATCAGCGAGGCTGAGCGTGAAAAACTGAAAAACCTTAGAACTTATGTACTCGTCACGGGAATCACGGCAGCTGTTTTTGTTATTATTCTTATTATCCTTGCGGCTCTGGTTACGATGATGGTTGTTGCAGGTATGTGAGGAAACGGAAATGAAAGAAAAATATTTCAGAATTCTGTTATTGGCTGTGCTGGCAGTATGTATTGCGGTAACTGCCGTACACATAGCTTACGATGTATATTCTTACGGGAACAGCTCAATAATATATTACATTTCAAAGGAGCTGTGGTAGTATGAAGCTTATAAAACAGCTCTCGGCGGTTATGGGAATTATTCTGGTTTTTGCCTTATTTAATGTTGGGGTATATTTTGTTGTTACCGTGCGTCTTGCAAACAATTTCAGCGGTGCAGACCAGTTTAAGATGATTGATGTAAAGGAATTTCTTCCCTTTAATGAAGAATCGGACCTTGCACGGATTGATACTGATTTTACTCTTGACGGTGAGCTTCCCGTGCTTGACGGTGCGGCGGCACTTGTGCCCGTTTATGCTTCGGTTATAAATGCCCTGTATCCCGAGTCTTCCGTAACGTACCTGGGCGGAGAATTCTCCGATGATAATCTTTACGGCGAGAATTTTGCCCCTGACAGCAAAATGCAGTACAAAAACACCGTAAGAGGGTATACTGCAATTGTTGACGGGGATACGGACATTCTCTTCTGTGCCGCTCCCTCGGAAGAACAGAAAAAGTATGCCGAGGAAAAGGGTGTGGAGCTGGAATACGTTCCCGTGGGGCTTGAAGCCTTTGTTTTCTTTGTGAACAAAAATAACCCCGTGGATGGGCTTACTGCTCAGCAGATAAGAGATATTTACGGCGGTACCTATAAAAACTGGAAGGACGTGGGCGGTGTTAACCGTGTAATTAATCCCGTAGCAAGAATTGAGGGAAGCGGCAGTCAGTCGGCTATGAATGCATTTATGGGTGACAGAAAAATTGCTCTGAAATCCCCCTTGGCAATAACGGGCGGTTCTATAGGATTTTCTTTCAGATACTATATGGACGGTATCGTTGAAAACAGTCAGGTTAAAATGCTTTCCCTGAACGGAGTTTATCCTTCTGCGGAAAATATCAGAAACGGCACCTACCCCGTAATTGTAAAATTTTATGCAATTTACCGTAAGGACAACCAAAACGAAAACATAAAAAAACTCATTGACTGGATTCTTTCCGATGAGGGGCAGACCCTTATTGAGGAAAGCGGCTATGTGAGAATCAACTGAAAAAATACCGCAGTTCTCTGAAAACGGAAACTGCGGTAAAATTTTTATTCATTATTAATACTGCCCACAATGGCAAGAAGTTCATTCTTTGTATTTTCTTCATCGTAGGTGTTACAGCCCACTCTCAGAATATCTCCCTCCTGCAGGTATCCGCTGTGTCTCACACCGCCCTCGGGGTGAGTGACGGACAGAACGAAAAGCTTGTGAGGCCAGAAAATATCCTTAAGCTCCTTACCCTCCGCAAAGGAATCCTTGTTAACGGTAACGCTGTATTCGATATATTTGCTCTTTTTGCCCTCGTGCTCCTTCTTTATGCGTATTTCAAGGGCAAATTCATTTATGGACTCGGAATGGGACAGCACCGCAATCATATAAGATACGCCTGCCGCAATAATAATTGCAGAAAGATTCGTTGAGCATCCCAGAGCCTCAAGTGCGAAAACCACCGCCGTGAAGGGAATGTTCATAATGCCGGACATTCCTGCAACAAGTCCCAATACCACAACAAGGGTGTAATAATATTCGGGAATAAG
>JAZNAI010000210.1:0-9696 GCA_045586465.1 Acutalibacteraceae bacterium
GAGGGTGAAGAGGATGAATGCCGTCTTCTTGACTATTCCAATCCCGAGTGCTTCAGCTTTGTTCTGGAGCTTCTTGATAAGCACATAAAAGCAGGGGGAATTGATATATACAGACAGGATTTCAATTTTACCCCTGACAGATATTTTTCCGAAAATGAAGAGGAAAACAGAATCGGTGCAAGAGAAAACCTTCATATGCAGGCACTTTTAAGGCTGTATGATGAGCTGCGTCTTCGCAATCCCGGTCTTGTAATTGATAACTGTGCCGCAGGCGGAACACGTAATGAAATGGATATGATGAGAAGAAGTGTGCCTTTGCAGTATACCGATATGCACATAGACTATCCGTCTCAGAGGGTTTTTCATTATTACGAAATGTTCTCCTGGCTTCCCTATTTCAGAGCACACGCAAAAAGCCGTGATGACAGAATGTACAGAAACAGAAATCTTGACGAATTTTCCTATCTCTGTGCTATGGCACCGGCACTTACCGCCTGTCTTGATTATGACGACAGCAATAAAATTTTTGACTGTGCAAGAAAAATGATTCCTGTCTGGAGAAAAGCAGCGGAATATGAGCTGAACAGCGACTATTATCAGCTGTCTGACCCCGACAGCGGTTGGTATGCCGTGCAGTTTCATAACGAAGAAACGGGCAGCGGCTTTATTGAGGTTATCCGCACGGAAAACGCAGAGAAAAGCAGCATTGTTGTGTATCCTCACATTATTCCCGATACAAAATATCTTTTTGAAAATCCCGTAACGGGAGACAAAAAGAGGGGAGATTCAACGGGACTTGAAGGCGGATTCAATTTTTATAACCCGAAGCGTAAGGGTGAAATATGGTTCTACACAACCGAAAAGAAAACATTCTGAACATAAGAAAGTAAGTTAAAATGGCAAGATTTTCAACACTTTGTTCCTCGTCCGGGGGAAATTCCTGCTACGTCGGCACGGCTTCAAGCGGTGTTCTTATAGATGCAGGAACAAATAACAAGCAGCTTCTTCTTTCAATGGAGCAGTCGGGTATCTCACCCGATGCCGTGAAGGCGGTTTTTGTAACACACGAGCACGATGACCACGTAAGCGGTCTTCGTGTTTTTGCCACGAGAAAAAACATTCCCGTATATGCTACGGGAGGAACTCTGTCGGGACTTCTCGGAAAGGGCATCATTGACGGAAAATTTCAGTATGAAAAAATTATGCCCGAGGGAGTCACGGTAGGTGATATGCATATTTCGTATTTTCCGACCTCTCACGATGCAAAGGAAAGCTGCGGATACAAGATAATTCTTCCCGATAAAACAGTAGGCATCTGCACAGATACGGGGAAAATGACGGGTGAGATTATAAGAAATCTCAGCGACTGCGACCTTGTGCTGATAGAATCAAATTACGATGAAACTCTTCTTGATTTCGGACCCTATCCGCCTTATCTTAAGGCACGCATACGCTCCGAGCACGGACATCTTTCAAATAACGTCTGTGCAGAGACTGTAGGTGAGCTTCTTGAAGCAGGTGTACGCCGTTTTGTTCTGGGACATTTAAGCCGCGAAAACAATACTCCCGACAGAGCCTTTTCCTGCACGAATTCATACTTAAAGCGTATGGGTGCGGAGCAGGGCAGAGATTACATATTAGAGGTAGCCCCCGTCGGAAGTATGGGAAAATACATAGTTTTTTAAGAGGTAATATGCAGACTGTAACTATAATATCCGTGGGTAAGCTTAAGGATGCCTTCTTTGAAATGGCATCGGACGAATACCTCAAAAGACTCAAGGCCTTTGCAAAGGTAAACGTAATTGAGATAAAAGCAGGAGTTCTTCCCGAAAATCCTTCCGAAAATGAAATAAACTCTGTTCTCGAAAAAGAGGGGGAGGAGATTCTTAAAAAAATTCCTCAGTCGGCAAAGGTTGTTTCCCTTTGTATTGAGGGAAAGCTCTATTCCTCCGAGGATATGGCAAAATTACTTTCCGATACCGCTCTTTCGGGAACATCCCATATTGTTTTTATTATCGGAGGCTCTTACGGTCTTTCCGAAAGGGTAAAGGCAAGGACAAGCGTGCGCCTTTCAATGTCAAAAATGACATTCCCTCACCGTCTTGCAAGAATTATGCTTCTTGAACAGATTTACAGAGGCTACAAGATAAACGCAGGGGAAAGCTATCACAAATGAAAACAATGAACGATTACTGCCGTGAAAAATTCGGCAAAAAGCTGTATAAGCTATCCCTTGACGGGGGCTTTACCTGTCCTAACCGTGACGGTACAAAGGGTACGGGCGGCTGTATTTTCTGTTCTGCTTCGGGCTCGGGTGATTTTGCCGAGTCGGGAAACGACATAAATATACAGATTGAAAAGGCAAAAAAAAGAGTTTCCGCCAAGAATAAAGACGGGGGATATATTGCATATTTTCAGAGCTTTACATCTACCTATGCCCCCGGAGAGAAGCTTCGGAAGCTTTTTACGGATGCCGTAAATCACCCCGATGTTGACGTATTATCCGTTGCAACACGGCCGGACTGCCTTCCCGATGAAACGGTGAAGCTTCTCGGTGAGCTTAACAGAATCAAGCCCGTATGGGTGGAATTAGGGCTTCAGACCTCAAAAAAAGAAAGCATCTCCTATATCGGAAGATGTTATGAAAACGAAGAATATTCGGGTGCCGTAAAAAGGCTTCACGATGCGGGTATTTATGTTATAACCCATATTATTCTGGGTCTTCCGGGGGAAACTGCAGAGGATATGAAAAATACCCTGCTTTTTGCAATTGATAATAAAACCGACGGCGTGAAGCTGCAGCTTCTTCACGTGCTGTCAGACAGCCGCTTATATTCCGATTACCAAAAGGGAAGCTTTGAAACTCTTACAAAAGCGGAGTATCTTGAAATCCTGATGTCGCTTATTCCCCTTATTCCGGAAGAGGTGGCAGTACACAGGCTTACGGGGGACGGGAATAAAAAAACGCTGGTTTCCCCCTTATGGAGTGCTGATAAAAAGGCAGTGCTCAACTGTGTAAACCGCATTGTAAGACTTACCGAAAATCACAGAGGCTATGTTTTCAGAAAAATAAGAAAAGAAGAAATTCCCGAAATGTTTTCCATTATCCTAAGCCGTATGAAGTGGATGGATGAGGTGGGCATTGACCAATGGAACAACACCTTTTACGATGAGGTGTATCCTGTTTCTTATTATGAGGAGCACCGTAAAGCAGGTGAGGTTTTCGTGCTGCAGGAAATTGCAACAGGTGAAATCGTTTCCGCCGCCGTACTGAAGAGTGAGGACGACCGCTGGGAGCATATAGATGATTACGGTACAAAATCCGCATTTTATCTCCACAACTTCTGTTCCCGTATTGATAAGAAGGGGACGGGAAGAATTTTCCTCGATTATGCCGAGGAGTATGCCCGTATATGTGAAAAGGACGTTTTCAGACTTGACAGCGCAGATGATAACAAGGTGCTCGAAGCCTACTATGAAGGCAGAGGCTACATCCCCAGAGGCTTTTGTGTTGATGGACTTTATAAAGGAATATTAAGAGAAAAGAAAATCCGATAGCAGCAGCTATCGGATTTTTTTGGTATAAAAGATATAGCAATGAGTTATCAAACCATTCCGCCGTTTACGCCGAGAATCTGACCCGTTACATAGGAAGAATTTTTGTTTGCAAAAAATGAAACGGCTTCAGCCACCTCTTCGGGTGTGCCCATTCTGCCTGCAGGGATATCTTCGGAAATTGCCTGTTTTTCTTCATCTGAAAAACGGCTCATCATATCCGTATCAATTACTCCGGGACAGATGCAGTTAACGGTGATTCCTGAGGGAGCATATTCCTTTGCAAGTGCTTTTGTAAGACCTATTATTCCTGCCTTTGATGCAGAATACACCGCTTCGCAGGATGCACCCTCCTGTCCCCATACGGAGGAAATATTTATTATTCTGCCGTATTTTTTATTAAGCATAGCGGGAATTGCACGTCTTGTACAGTTGAACGTACCCGTAAGATTTGTACCGATGACGCTGTTCCATTCATCATCCGTTACGGTGTCAAACAGTCCCCAAAGCGAAATCCCGGCATTGTTTACAAGCAATTCAACGGTGCCGAGCTTTTCTTCAATCTCAGAAAACATTCTTCCGACGTCGCAGGAGTCGGAAACGTCACATTTTACGGGCAAAACCGTAAAGCCCTCAGATGCACAAAAAGAGCAAAGAGATAATGCCCTTTGCTCAGATTTGTTGTAATTGATTGCAACTGAGTAACCGTCTTCACACAGTCTTTTTACTATTGCGGCGCCTATACCCTTTGCACCGCCCGTTACCAATGCAACCCTTTTCATATTATTCAATTACACCTTCAAGAAGAGTCATAAAGGAGAAGAGACCTGTCATACCCTTATATGCCTTGAAGCTTGAGGGAGGTGCAGATTTGTCTGCAGGTACACTGCCTGAAATTGATGAAATATCGGTAGCGGTAAGGAACTTGCCGTTCTTGTCATAAGATGAAAGGCGTACAAGCTTTGTGCCGTCCAGATAAACTCTTGATTCACCTGAATCAACCTTGAAGTGATAAACCTGACATACTCTGCCGGCGTGAGTAACCTCTGTTACGGAGTCGGCTTCTGTGAGATTGCCGTAGGAACCGAAGTTGATGGTTTCGGAATTTGTAAGCTCGGAAACATCAAGACCTGCCATGCTCATAAGTGAGTCGGAAAGCTCAAGGTAAGACTTTTTGTCGGGGTAAATCATATAAACCTTATTGTCCTTAATGAGCATACCCATAGGAACACCGCTGAAATCGGAAAGCATATAGATGCTGTCGGGAGTAACAGCAACCTCCATAGGAGCGGTGACACCTGTTTTGTCAACCATTGTGCCGACCATATGGAAGGAACCGCTCTTGAGAAACTCATATTCACTTGATGCGGGTGCCGTATTCTGGATAGGCTTTTCGTTTGAGGGAGCTGTTGTAGCTTCAGGTCCGGGATTTGTGACGTCATTTATACCGGGGACCTCAACGGAGGACGTTGTGTTTTCCTGATTTCCGGGAATAATCGCAACAGAGGTTGTGTTTTCCTGTGAATCAAAGGTTATTTCATCCTCGGACTCTGTAGTAGAGGTTGAGAGTGTGCCCGAAAAGCTTAAACATCCTGCAAAAACAAAAACGACAAGAATAATTAAAAAGATAACAAGAGGCATTTTTTTCATTGTAAAATTCCCTTCTTAAATGTACGAGTACGCAAAAACGTATTTTCGGTTCATTATATCATAGTGCATCAAGAAAATCAAGGCTTTGTTTTCCCTGCACCGATGATGGTAGGTCCGCAGTCTTAAATCTGTCTTAAGAAAAACAGATTTTTCCTTTAATAATTAAAAATAAATAATGTTGCATATTGCGGTATTCTGTGGTATACTTAACTGATAAAAAAAGAATAAGGTGAAAGTATGATAAAAATATCGCCCTCGTTGCTGGCAAGTGATTTTTCAAGACTCGGTGAGGAAGCCGCAGCCTGCTTTGATGCAGGGGCTCAGTGGATTCATATTGATGTTATGGACGGACATTTTGTGCCCAATATCACTCTCGGTGCTCCGATTGTAAAATCGCTGAGAAAATGCACTCCTGCGGTGTTTGACGTGCATCTTATGATAAGTGACCCTTACAAATATGCCGGTGATTTCTGCAGCGCAGGGGCAGATATTATAACCTTTCATCTTGAGTCGGACAGCAATCCTGCCGAAACAATAGCTCTGATAAAAAGCCTCGGTGTAAAGGCAGGCATAGCCTTGAAGCCTGCAACTCCTGCAGAGGCTGTCTTCCCTTATCTTGCAGATATTGATATGGTGCTTGTTATGACAGTTGAGCCGGGCTTCGGAGGACAGAGCTTTATGGAAAATCAGCTTCCGAAAATTGAGGCTGTGCGCCGTGAATGTGAAAGGCTCGGAATTTCTATGGATATACAGGTTGACGGCGGCATTGCCGCAGAAACCGCTTCCCTTGTAAAAAAAGCAGGTGCCAACGTGCTCGTTGCCGGAAGCTTTGTTTTCAAAGGTGATAAAAAGGCTGCCGTAGAGCTGTTAAAGCAGCCCGTGTAAACGGCAGACGGCATTATTTTCAGCTATCATATTCCACGCTTCGCTGCATTTTGCTGCTTCCTTCGGTGAGTTTTCCGAAATCTCGGCAAACTCACAAAGACAGAAAATGAGCTCTTCCTTTTCACCTTCTGAGGTGAAAAAAAGAATTCTGTATTTTCCGTTTTTCTCAAAAAGACTGCTTTTGGTATCTTCACTGAGAAGAGAAACCGCAAAAAGCATATTTTCAAGGTCGGAAAATTCCGCAATCAAGGGGCAGGGACTGCTTTTTATAAGCTGCTTGACCGAACTGCCGTCCCCGTTTTTTTCCGGAAGAGACGAAAAGCATATTCTTACGCTGTTTTCCTGTTCCTTTATTACTTCGATAAGAACCTTTCCCGATAAGGGAATTGTATATCCGTATCTTTTGCGCACCTCGCCCTGCAGTGTCCACAGCAGCCGTCTTGTGCTTATGTTTCCGTAATCTATTTCTTCGTATGTAATGCCGTAGCTCTGAAGCTCCGGGAATGACAGTATGATTTCCGCACGGTATTCGTTTCTGATAAGAAAGTTCATAAAAACCTCCGTAAATGCTTCTGTTTATATTTTATTCAGCGGTGAGGTTGTCTGCAATGCAAAATTATTGGAAAGACATACTGATTTTTCTGTGATTATAAAGGTGATTTTCAATGAAAAAGAAAAAAATGATAACAGAAAATCCGAATATTTCCCGTCCCGACAAGAAAAACGGCAGACTTATACGTTACCGTGAAAGACTTGAAAAGGAGAAGCTTGACCGAGAGAAGAAGCGCAATGCTCTTTTCAGAAAGAGAGTACGCTCCGCTTCAGAGAAGAAAGCTCCCGAAACTCTCAGAACAAAGGCTTATTACCGTTTTTCTTCAGAATATCCCTCCGTGGTAAGCCCCGACGGCTTCAGAGAAAATATTCCCGTGAAGGAAAAAATGACTCTCAAAACAAAAATTGTTGTTTGTTTTTTGTGTGCTGTTGTTTTTGTTTTTACGCTTATTGCCATAAAAACGGGTGTTCAGCTGTCTCTTCGTGAGCCTGAAACGAATGCCTCTTCTCCTGCCGTTACCGAGTCTCAGGAAATGAATATTTCATTTGTTTCTGCAGAGACCTTCCGAAAAAGTACGGCAACGGAAATTGCTGAACAGCTGAAGGAAAAGGCTTCGGATACTTTGCTTACAGAATTCAAAAGCGAGTACGGTTATGTATATTTTGACACGGGCTCCTTTGTCGGTGCTTCAGCAGATAAAAGGATTGAGGGCGCCGCAGAAAAAATAAAAGAGCTTACATCTCTCGGAATAAAATGCATCGCATACATAAGCTGCTTTAAGGACAGCGTTGCTTCATCCTCCCTGTCAGGCTTTGAGGTGCTTACCTCATCGGGAGAGCTTTTCTCTGATGCTGAGGGAGATATGTGGCTTGACCCATATTCGGATGCAGCGCACGAATACCTGATAAATATTATGAAGAGTGCCGTAAGCACAGGCTTTTCAGCCGTGATGCTTGATAACGTATGCTTTCCCTCGGAGTTTTATCTCTCATCTCCCGTATATCTTTCTTTTGCCGAGGGAGATAC
The DNA here is from genome assembly GCA_045586465.1 of Acutalibacteraceae bacterium. Taxonomy (GTDB): domain Bacteria; phylum Bacillota; class Clostridia; order Oscillospirales; family Acutalibacteraceae; genus RUG806. Next base: position 7,670 of record JAZNAI010000210.1, read on the forward strand.
AAAGAACGGTGTACTCTCGGAATTTATTAATAAAGCCTCAGAAGCCGTGGGCGCAGATAAGCTTATTCTCTGCTGTGATATTACGGCATTTACAGAAATCAGCACTCTGCCCGACGACAGACACGGCGGCACGCTTCTCGGCACAGACTGTATATCCTTCTGTCTTGATTTAAGAAGCGACAGACAGTATGCCCTTCAGCTTGAAAGCTCGGATATATTCCGCTACGTGGAGGAAATGCCTCTTGCATTTATTCTTGATGCAGGTGCTCTTGCAGTAAAGGCTCTCGGTGAAAATAAGGATGCATATATCCTTTATGCCTTTGCAGACAGCGGTGTCGGCGAGGCTCCCGTTTATGCCGGATATGCGGGAATAAATAACGTAATCACAGAATTATCATAACATCGGAAAGGATTTTATTATGAGTTACAAAAAAGTTCTTACGGAAAACATTTTACCCTTCTGGCTCAGAAACGCCATAGACTATGAAAACGGCGGTATTTTTACCCAGCTCGATGAAAAAGGCGAAATCTACGGCACAGACAAAAGCGTGTGGTTTCAGGGCAGAGCCTTATGGGTATTTTCAAAGGCATACAACACTATTGAAAAGAATCCCGATTATCTTAAGGCTGCAGAGTGTATTTACGGCTTTCTTCCTAAGTGCACCGACACGGACGGCAGAATGTTCTTTACTGTAACTGCAGACGGCAGAGAGCTGCAGAAGAGAAGATACTACTTCTCCGAAACCTTTGCCGCCATCGGCTGTGCAGAGCTTTATAAGGCTACCGGCAGGGAAGAGGTGCTCAGCAGCGCAGAACAATATTTCACCGTAGCTTACGAGTGCTTCACGGGTGTAAGAAAGAATCCTCCCAAGCTCAATCCCGAAAATCTCGGTACCAAGGCACTTTCTCCCGCAATGATTATGCTTTCAACCGCTCAGGTTATGAGAAGTATGAATTCCGCTAAAAGGGATGAATACGATAAAATCGCAAAGGAATGTCTTGACGAAATTCTTCACGGCGGATACCTTCAGGAAAAGGCACTTCTTGAAAGCGTAACAAAGGAAGGAAAGTTTGTTGATTCACCCTCAGGCAGAATCGTAAATCCCGGCCACTCACTTGAGGCTGCGTGGTTTATAATGCTTGAAGGTCTTCTTACCGATAACAGTGAGGCTCTCGAAGCCGGTAAGAAGATTATTGACATAACCCTGCCTCTCGGTATCGATAAGAAATACGGCGGCATTATTGCTTTTACGGACCTTTCCGGCAAGCCTCCCGTACAGCTTGAATGGGATATGAAGCTCTGGTGGCCTCAGTGTGAAGCTATGATTGCCTTCAGAATGGCATATATGCTTTTCGGGGATGAAAAGTATCTTAAGCTTTACGAGGAATTCAAGGCCTATTGTGAAAAGTATTTCCTTGATAAGGAAAACGGTGAATGGTACGGCTATCTTCATTACGACAACACCGTTTCAACAACGCTCAAGGGCAATATTTTCAAGGGTCCCTTCCACATTCCGAGACTTTATATGATAATGGCTGTCCTTGACGAGGACGGAAAAATAGACCGTTATGCTCAGTAAGGAGAAGAGATATGGATATTATGGATTTAGCCTCAAAGGGTATTGTAAAAATCACGAAAAATTACGGTAAGAAGATTCAGAAGACAGAAACCGCTTATCCCATTCCCGAGGAGAAGCCTGTTGTAATTGCAGGTAACACGTACCGTGCAGGCTTTGCAAGGGCAGAGATTATGCCCGACCTTTCGCTTGACAGAACCTACTGGATAGCCGGCCACGGCTCGGGTCATAAAATGGAGGGTATTCTCTCTCCCGTTTACATACACGCGGTGTGGGTTGACTGCGGAAACGAGGAGGGTATCATATGGATAAGTGCCGATATTGTCGGTCTTACCAATATCGAAGTAAATAAAATCAGAAAAATGATTCTCTCCCGTCCCGAAATGAAGGGCTGTAAGGCAGTAAATTTCAGCTGCACACACTCACATTCCGGTGTTGATACTCTCGGCT
>JAZNAI010000211.1:0-4164 GCA_045586465.1 Acutalibacteraceae bacterium
GGCTCACAGAACGACATGGCTACGATCCGACTTCACCCTCAGTCCGCGAAATCTGTGCCGCAGTAGGTCTGAAATCCACTTCATCAGTCCAGACAAATCTTGATATTCTTGAGGAAAGCGGATACATAGAGCGTGACCCGATGCTCAAGAGGTCAATCAGAATCTGCGGTCAGGCGGAAAATGTGACGCACGTGCCTCTTCTCGGTACAGTCACTGCCGGTATGCCTATTCTTGCTGTTGAGCAGATTGAAAGCTATGTGCCTTATTCAGGATACGTTTCAAAGGATAAGCCTCTTTTCGCTCTTCACGTAAGAGGTGAAAGTATGATAAATGCAGGTATCCTTGACGGCGATATTATTTTTGTTGAAAGAACACCTGCTGCCCGTGACGGTGAAATTGTTGTTGCTATGATTGAGGATGAGGCTACGGTGAAAAGATTCTTCAAGGAAAACGGTCACTTCTGTCTCCAGCCTGAAAACGACGCTTTTGAGCCGATTATCTGCAACGAGGTTATTATTCTGGGCAAGGTTGTGGCACTTTTAAGATACTATTGATGTCATATTTACCTATCAACGCTAACAAATTTTGTCAAATTTGTACACACTGACAAAATTAGTTAAAAAGATAACAAAACAGTTGCATATTTGAAGAAAAAGGGCTAAAATAAGAGAGTAAAAAAATTAAAAATTACTTTTTTGGAGGTAATCAACATGTCAGTTAAAGTTGCAATCAACGGATTCGGCAGAATCGGCCGTCTCGCATTCCGTCAGATGTTCGGCGCAGAAGGTTACGAAGTTGTTGCTATCAACGACCTTACAAAACCCTCAATGCTCGCTACACTTCTCAAGTACGACACAGCTCAGGGCGGTTACTGCGGTGCTATCGGTGAAAACCTTCACTCAGTTGTTGCTGATGACGAAGCAGGTACAATCACAGTTGACGGCAAAACTCTTACAATCTACAAAGAAGCAGACGCTAACAACCTTCCTTGGGGCGAAATCGGCGTAGACGTTGTTCTTGAATGCACAGGTTTCTACTGCACAAAAGAAAAATCAATGGCTCACATCAACGCTGGTGCTAAGAAAGTTGTTATTTCAGCTCCCGCTGATAAAGAAACAAAAACAGTTGTTTACAGCGTAAACGAAGGCATCCTTACAGCAGAAGATCAGATCATCTCAGCTGCATCATGCACAACAAACTGCCTTGCTCCTATGGCTAAAGCTCTTAACGACTATGCAGCTATCCAGAGCGGTATCATGACAACAGTTCACGCTTACACAGGCGATCAGATGATCCTTGACGGTCCTCACAGAAAAGGCGACTTCCGCCGCGCTCGTGCAGGTGCTGCTAACATCGTTCCCAACTCAACAGGTGCTGCTAAAGCTATCGGCCTTGTTATCCCCGAACTCAACGGCAAACTCATCGGTTCTGCACAGAGAGTTCCCACACCCACAGGTTCAACAACAATCCTTGTTGCAGTTGTTAAAGGCAGCGACGTTACAGTTGAAGGCATCAACGCTGCTATGAAGGCTGCTGCTAACGATTCATTCGGCTACAACGAAGAACCCATCGTATCTTCAGACGTAATCGGTATGCGTTACGGCTCACTCTTCGATGCAACACAGACAATGGTTGCTAAGATCGATGATGACACATATCAGGTACAGGTTGTTTCTTGGTATGACAACGAAAACTCATACACAAGCCAGATGGTAAGAACAATCAAATACTTCGCAGAACTCGCATAATTGAGATAATACTGCATAATTAAGGGCACTAATGTGTTTGACACATTAGTGCCTTTTTGTTTGTTCTTTTGCCCACATAGGGTACCCCGAACAAATAATCAAAAACTCTTTGTGACATATAACGAAAAAAGAGCGGATATGCATAACAACTTCAATGTATTGCATAATAATTACAGAAGTTTACAATTTTGTAACAAATGCACACAATATGTATGGTATACTTTCGGGGTACAACACAAGAGGTGATTATTTGAACAAATTGAAGAAAGCGAAAATCACGGTTCTTTCCTTTGTGTTGGCACTTATAATGTGCATAGGACTTTTTCCCTTTGCAGGTGCCGCTTACACAGAAAGAGACAAGATTATTGATATTGCTTTAAGTGAAGTCGGATACACTCAGAAAAACGGTTACAATAAATATTCTGCCGAATTCGGAAACGGCTACACAGCGTGGTGCAACTATTTTGTTGTATGGTGTGCAAAACGCGCAGGTGTTTCCGCAGAGGCGATAACAGGTACTCCCGGCTATGACGGCAACTGTTATCTATATATGTCAGCGCTGAGAAGTCAGGGAAGATTCTTTGAAAATGACGGGTCATACACTCCTAAAAAGGGAGACCTTGTTTTTTATAATTCTTCACGCAGTACATCGGGCTCAACACACATCGGTTTTGTCCTTTCGGCAGACGCAAACACAGTTACAACCATCGAGGGTAATGTTACTGTCAAGGGTACAAGAGGTGTAGACAAATGTGTCCGTCAGAGATATTCTTATGCGGGTGATATGGTTATTATCGGTTTCGGTGTTCCTGCTTACAGTGGTGAGGAAGTTCCAAAGGCTCCCGTAAAGAGCGTATCGGCAGGTAAAACTCAGGCCAAGGTGGAGAGAGTTGTTCCGTTGGATGCAGATAAGTTTGAAACAGCCGTAACGGCTGAAGAGAGAGTAAAGCTCGGTGAAAACTTTAAGATTTCTGAAACAGCACCCCACATAGATTTCACAAGCATTATTTCTCCCGTTCCTTCCAGAAAATCAGCAATATTAACAGAGTGTAAAAATGAATTTTGTATATACAACAAAGTAAAATAAGTGAAACGGAGCAAAGCTATTGCTTTGCTCCGTTTTTTATTGATTGTATTTTGTTTTTAACTGCCCGGAAAATGAAACCTCTCAGTAAATCAATGGCCCAGCAGGAAATGTAAATTGCAAGAATTATTCCGAAGATTGCCGGAATGAAAACCGGAGAGGAATAGAACAGGGGATTCTGAGTGGTAACAAAAATTTTGTCCCATATAACCGGTCTCATAAGCCAGTGTTCGTGAATCATATAAACACCGAGATTGTGTTCAGAGATTTTGTTGATGATTCCTGATCTAAAACGGAGTGTTCTGAAAAACATAAACAACATAATACCTTGAATGACTGCGACGGGTGCGTTGTTGTAGTTTACAATTTTCAGATAGCTTTTAAGAACGGGAAAATCTTTGAGTAAATAAACAAGAATGATGTCGAATATAGCAAGAGCGAAGAAAAAAATCAGATATTTCCAATTTGTTTTCTCTTCCTCTTTTGTATGAAGACGGATGTATGCACCGACAATATACATAAACAGAAAACCGTAAAGACCTCTGCCTTTTGTGGTTTCGATAACACTGTCCACGCTTATGATTGGGTTTATCGTTGCAACAACCTGCCACAGACTGAAAAGAACAAAGAGAACAACAAGCAGAATACGGAAATCGTTTTTCTCAAGCTTGTTCAGCGCAAGATTCAAGACGGGGCTGAGTATCAGTACAAGCAGATAAACTGTCATAAAATACCAGGTTCTCGATGTCAGAGGGAAGAAGGCTTTTAAAACATTATATGGGTTTGCTTCAGCAAGACCTGACAGACAAAGAACTGCTGTCAGGAGGATGGAATAGAAAGCCATGGAGGAATAGATATTTCCTGCCTTTTTCCATATATTTTTCATAGTGCTTTTTGACTTCACTGAAAAATATCCGCTGATAATCATAAACACATAAACGGGACAACGATTCAAGGTCTGGAGAATTCTGTAAGTCAGTTCGTTAAGACCGCCAAGGCTGTTGTTTATACTGCCGAATTCGCCGAAATTACTTACATGCAGATAAATTACCTGAAGCATAAGTATAATTCTCAGTAATTCTATACCCGATTCGCGTTCTTTTATAATAGGTTTAGGATTGGTCATACTATTTCAATTCCTTCGGGAACACTGTATTTTATTGACTGTACGCCGTCTGTGTATCTGACACTGACAGATATTTTACCTTTTTTTGTAGTAATACTGCCGCTGACATTCAGAGAGGGAATCAAGGCAGGGGAGATGGTTATCTTCTCGTAGCCGTAAGAATTTTCGGGCTGTCTGATGCCGAGAATATATTTGAAAAGATATTC
>JAZNAI010000212.1:0-2952 GCA_045586465.1 Acutalibacteraceae bacterium
CAGCTACAGGCTATAAAAGCGGAAAAATAACAAGAGGAAGCAATAAAAAGTGCCCTCGAATATATATCAAGGTCATTGACTGCCTTAAGATAATATCTGTATATAAAATATCTGCAGATTTTAATTAGTGCTTCATCATTACTTTTACAGTAAGCTTCAAATTCTTCATCCGAAATACCGATAACTTCGGCATTTTCAAGGTAAACTTTCCATTCATTTGTCAGAATCTCACTTTTTCTGAGAAGAAATGAAGCCAGATTTTTAAGAAAAGCAACATTAATATCGGGATGATTTTCTATGTATACAAGGTCAATATCAAGGCTGTCATCTGCCGCAGTATCAAGAAGTAGCTTCATAAGAGAAGAAAAACCAAGGTCGGAAGTCAAAAGCTTTTCTCTTGACGATATAAGAAGCTCCAGAACCTCATCGTCTCCTTTATATAGCGGTGTCGGATATACAGACTTTTCAGAAGACATAATAATTCGGTTTGCCTCGGGACAGGAAAGCGATAGAGAGATTTCAGTAAATCCGTCGTATTCTTCAATAAATCTCGGATGATTTCGGCAGATTTCACTTGTAAAATCTTCACCGAGCTTTATATGTATGTCGCAAAGATTATCGGAATTCAGAAAAGGACATCTGCCGTTATTAAGTAAAAAACAGCTGTCCCCTTCCTCATCCTTTTCAATAAATGAACGGATTTTTTCACCGAAGTCCGTGCTCAGTTCATTATATTTTTTCAGCGTATCATTATCTATAACAATTTCCCATTTACTGCAGCAGGAGTCGGGGCAATCCCCTGCTATACACGAAAACTTATCATAATATGACGGATAGTATTTTTTCATAGCTTTCAAAAAAATGCGCCGGGTAAACTCGGCGCAATAAATTTAGTATAATCAGATACCGATTTCCATTGCTGTATCGTAAAGAGAGAGATCAATGGATTTCTTCATATTGAGTGCTTCAACGATGTCAAGGTCAAGAACCTCTTCCTTCTGCATAGCAACAACACGGTTGCCGATGCCGTCAAGAAGAAGATGTGCGGCATAGTTGCCCATCTTACTGCCTGCAACTCTGTCCTTAACTGAGGGTGAGCCGCCTCTCTGTACATGACCGAGAACAGTAGCACGTGCTTCAACACCGAGATTGTGCTCAATGTACTTAGCCAGAGCAGAAACGCCGTTGATACCCTGAGCTTCAAGCTTTTCATTTACGCCTTCTGCAACAACAATAATGAAGTGGCGCTTGCCGGTCTTCTGAGTTCTTCTCATTCTTTCAATGATGTCTCTTTCAATATCGAATTCCATTTCGGGAATGAGAATTGCAGTTGCACCTACTGCAATACCTGCATTAAGAGCGAGGAAGCCTGCACGTCTGCCCATAACCTCAACTACTGTGCAGCGGTCGTGGGATTCACTTGTGTCACGGATTCTGTCTACCATATCCATAATTGTGTTAAGGCAGGTATCATAACCGATAGTATAGTCACAGCAAGCAATATCGTTATCAATTGTACCGGGAACGCCGACACAGTTGATGCCTCTGACACTTAAATCTCTTGCACCCCTAAAGGAGCCGTCACCGCCGATTACAACAATACCTTCAATGCCGTTTTCCTTACAGATGTTAATAGCCTTCTGCATACCTTCTTCTGTGCAGAATTCCTTGCTTCTTGCAGAATGAAGCATAGTACCGCCTCTGTGGATGATATCGGAAACGCTTCTTAAATTCATTTCATACATATCGCCTTCCATAAGGCCTGCATAACCGCGTCTTATACCGAGAACTCTTGCTCCGTTCTCACAGCCTGTTCTTACAACTGCACGGATGGCAGCATTCATACCGGGTGCGTCACCGCCGCTTGTTAATACAGCAATAGTTTTCATTTTATTTTCCTCCTGAGAGATAATATGTTAATTTGTGATATCAAACATATATAATATATGCTTAAAAGAGTAAAGTCAACCTTAATTTGTCATTAATTACATTTTATACTTTAAGTACGACATTTTTTTCACCGAGAAGACGTCTGAGTCCCGTCAGAAGGTCATTGTTCGGCTCAACGGTAATTCCCGTAGAGAAATTATAGCTTTTGTTGTCCTCATAATACAGAATAAGCGGAATGCTTCCTTCAAATATGGAGCACATTTTGACAGCTCTCTGACAGTCAAGTCCGTCCTCAGCAGACACCTTGAGGAACAATCCCCTTTTACTCTCCTTTTTAGGCTGAGCGGCAGAGGAATTCGCAGGTGTGCTCTGTACCGGCTTCGTCTCAGCTGCAGGGCGGCTTTTTTCATAAGCCGTATATGCACTCTGTCTTAGCTTATATTCCGCATCGGGAAGCTTATAATTGTCAAGATAAGCATCATCGTCGGGAATTTCTCTTAAGGGAATAACCTCTTCACAGAGAAGCTTCGGAATTTCGTCATCACGAAGAGATACCTTACCCGTAAGAAGAACAATCTCATCCTCTATAAAAAACTGACCGTATTGATCGAATTTTTTCGGGAAAACAAGAACTTCAACACTGCCGTAAACATCCTCCATCTGAAGGAAAGCCATTGTCGTATCGTTTTTGGTAATTTTTTTCCTTACCGAAGCAAGAATTCCTAAAAGCCGTATTCTTTCTCCGTCCTTATAGGGAGAATCAGGCTCTGTAGGCGAAGATTCAACAATATCGGAGGTTTTTGCACTGCCGAGCCTTCCTGCAAGGCGGACGTGCTCCGTCATGGGATGCCCTGACATATAAAGTCCGGTTGTTTCCTTTTCCATCTGTAGTCTCTGCTTTTCGGGAAACTCCTTGACATTGGGTGGCACGGGTTCAACAGCCTTTGCAAGCTCGCTTCCCAGGTCAAAAAGACCTATCTGACCTTCAATCTTACCCTTCTTGTCCGAATCAAGGGCAGTAAGAATATCGTCAATCATCAGGAACATCTGATTACGGTTAAG
>JAZNAI010000213.1:0-3868 GCA_045586465.1 Acutalibacteraceae bacterium
TCTTATAAATCATAATTTAACGGATAATTTGCCGTATGTATCGTAGGGGAGGGGTCTCCCCTCCCGTTTCCGAGGGTTGTTATTTTTTTGCAAACGAAAGTTACAAAAGTTATGTAACGGGCGGGGCAACCCCGCCCCTACCGTGCTCACATCTCCGCCATTAAATTATGATTTACCAGCGGTTTTCTACATATTCACAGAAGCCGAAGAGGTCTTTGATTTCGAGCTTCTGACCGTCGTCGAGGGTGACTGTGCCGTTATATGTGCCGTAGATCTGGTGGCAGTTCATTCTGCCGACCTTGAAATCCACGTCCGAGTGATTGTCGAGGGACGGAGTCATTGTCATTTCGAATCTTCCGTCCTCGGAAATGAATTTCCATTCCTCAAGAAAGCGGTCCTTGGGGAATTTTTCAACGTCAACAGCGCCGAATTTATGAACCTTACCATCATAGAAAAGGCAGGTTTCGGTAGCCTCCGATTCGTCACCTATGGCCCAGGTGATTTCAAAGCCGAAAAGGTGCTTCTGACCGTTTTTGTCCGTAAGATAGGTTGATGCGCTTCCCCAGTACCACACCATTTCGTGAACGGTGTTTACTCTGCCCCAGTCCATAGCGCAAAAGGCGGTATCCTTATTGAATTTATACACAAAATCCCCGAATCGGAAGAAGCCCTCTGTGGGCATACAGGCCTGCTTCGTGGTCATAAAATATTTCGTGTTATCCTCCTTGAAGGGCAGAACGGTGGTGATGTTTTCCATTCCCCGGGGGATGTCCATTGATATCTTACATTCCACGGTTTCACCCTTATGAGGCTTTCTGAAATAAAGGGTTCTTTCGGTTTTACGGGTGAAGAAATCGAATTCAGCTTTTCCGATTTTGTCCTTGAATCTGCCGGGAATATCTCCCTTACTGAGAGGGACGTATCTGTTTCCGCCTGCGAAGTAGGAAACGGCATCGCAGATGATTTTACCCGTTTCAAGGTCTGTGAGCTTTGCACCTACATAACCGCCGATACCGATATTTGCAAAGCTTATGAGAAGCTGCATCTTGCCGTCGGTTATGGTGTAAAAATCCCATTCCTTACGGGAAATAAGGGAGTGCTTTACCAGATTTCTGTCATATGTAAAAACGTTTTTTCTTGCCCAACCCTTGGCATTTAATGTGCCGTCGGGCTTTAAGAGGGGAGTTTCCTCGGTGTATTCTGTCTGCTTAGATTTTTCCGCCCATTCGGTAAAAGGGACGTAGGTACGGGGTAATTCCTTGCTCATATTGTCACACTCCGTTTATTCTTTTATAAGGTACGTAACACACTCTATGTGAATCGTGCGGGGGAATAAATCAAAGGGAATTGCAGTCTGTGTTTTATAGCCGTTTTCTTCCAGTATTGCAAGGTCACGGGCTAAGGTTGCAGGGTCGCAGGAGACGTAGACTATACGCTCGGGTTCCATTTTTACTACGGTTTCAAGAAGAGACCTTTCACAGCCCTTTCTCGGGGGGTCAAGGATGACCGTATCGGGATGTATGCCCTCGCTTTCGAGAGTTTTTGCAGCCTCTGCCGCATCGGCACAGATAAATCGTGCATTTTCCGCATTGTTAAGCCTTGCGTTTATTTTTGCATCCTCTACGGCCTCGGGGACAATTTCAACACCTATAAGAGTATCTGTCTTGTCCGCCATAGTAAGACCTATAGTGCCTGCACCGCAGTACATATCGAGAAGCACCCTTGTGTCGGGAGTAATTGCAAATTCAGCCGCCTGATTATAAAGCTTTTCTGCCTGAGCGTGGTTTACCTGATAGAAGGAAAGAGGAGAAATACGAAAACGCTTACCGCAGAGAATATCCTCAATATAACCCTTGCCGTAAAGGACCTTTTCCTTTTTGCCCATAATAACATTTGTGTCTTCTGTATTGAAGTTAAGAAGCACGGTTTTTATGTTGGAGTTTGCCTTTGTGAGGGCGGAAATCAATTCTTCGGATTTGAAGATTCTGTCACCGTTTATTACTAGGCAGACCATAATTTCTCCCGTATTAAAGGCTTTTCTTATGTAGATATGTCTTAAAAGTCCCTTTCGGGTGTTTTCATCATAGGTGGGGATTTTATATTTTTCGCACCATTTTGCGGTGATTTTCAGAATATCGGAGAATTCAGCCGGCTGTAAAAGACAGTCCTTGCAGTCAATTACTCTGTGTGAAAAGGGGGCATAGAAGCCTGCGAGCAGTCTTCCGTTTGCGGTTTCCACGGGGAACTGAGCCTTGTTTCTGTAACGCTCGGTGCTGTCTGCTCCCACCGCATCAAGGGGTATTATATCAAGGTGACCGATTCTCTTAAAGGCATCTCGTACCTTGTCGGTCTTTATTCTTTTTTCTGCTTCATAAGAAATATGGCGGTACTGACAGCCTCCGCAACGGGGGAAAGCGGGGCAGTCGGGGATAATTCTGTCGGGGGATGCCTTCAGAACGCTTTGTAATTTTCCTATGGCGTAATTCTTTTTAGCCTTTATTATGACACACTGAACGGTGTCTCCCTCTGCGGTGCCGTTCACGAATACCGCCTGACCGTCATAGTGACCCACACCGCTTCCCTCGGAGGAAAAGCCCGTTATTTCAAGCTCAATTACATCATTTTTCTTAAGTGACATTTTTTTACCTCGAAAAAATCGGAATCCGGATTTTCCCGAATTCCGAATAAAATTAAAGTATATTGCTGAACATATAATAATATGCAGGAAGAAGCTTTATAAGTGAAATTGCAAAAACGAGCACACAGCCCAGTACCGCACCGCCCGTGAAGGTACCGCCTCTTTCGTGAAGAGTTCTTCTGTAGGTTATCATATCGGAGCATTCCTCTCTGATTTTCAGAATCTCCTTTATGCATTTCTTTTTATAGAAATAATGTGCGAAGAAGCCCATTGCGAAGGAAAGACCGAGAGAGGCAAAATCAAGGACGTACAGAATATTCTGCTTCGTAATATCTTCCTTTGTCGGCTCCGCATTATAAAGGGATTCCTGAAGCTCTGTAAGGTATTCGTCCATTTCAGTCATAGTGATTTCACCGTTCATAACGGCACCGTACATTTCACCCATTTCCTTATAAACGGCAATTGTGCTGTCCGTAAGGGAGCACCATCCCTGAAGCACCGTTATAACAAGAAATGCAAGAAGGAAAAGAAGACCCTCCTTGAACATCTTTCTGTAGAAGTACCATATAGGTCCGAAAATGAGAGCACTGAAGGAAACTGAAATTTTCTTTCCGAAGCGCTCCATGCTCAGAAAGCGTCTTATATATCCGCCCGATTTCTTTTCGCCGATAAAATCAGAGTATTCAATTACGGGAATAGAGTCAATCATAATATCGGGACGGACTCCGCCGAACTGCTGAAAATACTCGTAGGAATTTTCATCGACTATGGGGGCGCCCGTCATAGGGTGAAGGTTTTCCCCTTGTCTGTTATTTACGGGAGGTACGGGAGATGAATCTCTGAACAGAGGCTGACGGCACTTCATACAGAAGGCGTCGTTTCCGTAATTGAGTGCGTTACAGTGTGGGCACACAATGGCACTTTCACCGTTTTTGAAGGTATAGTTTGTGCCCGTTGCCTCCGGGGCGGCAGGCTTTTTCTCTTCCTTAGGTCTTAACTCCTCGGGGAATACCCAGGAAAAACCTTCTTCGTGTAAAGCGGTATTGGCGCATTCGCCCTTTTCGTTCCAGCAGTCTCTGTGGTGGGGAGAGCCGCATACGGGGCATACTACCGCATCGTCTGTTTCCGTAAATGTGTTATTGCAGTGAACACAGTTGCATCCTTTGAATCTCATTTCACAACTCCAAAATACAATGTAATTATTAAATATATTACTATTCTATACAAAGT
>JAZNAI010000214.1:0-11859 GCA_045586465.1 Acutalibacteraceae bacterium
TGCGCTTGTAAACGGCAATTCTCTGCTGATAGCCCGAAATATAACTCTCGGGAATGTGGGCATCCTGCTGAATATCAACCTGACAGACAGCCTTGGGGGCGGAGTCTGTTTTTGTGCCTCTTAATTCCTCAACAGCTTCGCTCAGAAGCGTCATATACATATCGTAGCCTACACTTGCCAGATGTCCGTGCTGCTGTGCGCCTAAAAGGTTGCCCGCTCCTCTTATTTCAAGGTCACGCATGGCAATTTTGAAGCCTGAGCCGAACTGAGTGAATTCTCTTATGGCGGAAAGACGTCTGTCTGCAATTTCAGTCAGCTGCTTATCCTTTTTGAAGGTGCAGTAGGCGCTTGCACGTCTTGTGGAGCGCCCCACACGGCCCCTTAACTGATGAAGCTGTGAAAGTCCCATACAGTCGGCATTTTCTATGATAAGGGTGTTTGCATTGGGCACGTCAACACCCGTTTCAATAATGGTGGTACAGACGAGGATATCAACCTCACCCTCCGTAAGGCGCTTCCATACGTCCGTCAGCTCGTTTTCCTGCATTTTGCCGTGAGCAAAGGCAATATTGGCATCGGGGAAGAATTTCTGCAGCTTATCCGCAATAAGGTCAATATCGTTAATGTTATTGTGAAGATAATAAACCTGACCGCCTCTTCTTAATTCCTTTGCAATTGCCTGAGAGATAATGCCCCAGTCGTGCTCAATTACAAAGGTCTGAACGGGGTGTCTGTCCATAGGAGCTTCTTCAATAACGGAAAGGTCACGTATGCCCGAAAGTGCGAGATTAAGCGTTCGGGGAATAGGGGTTGCAGAGAGGGTCAGCACGTCAACACCGGGAAATTTTTCCTTGAGCTTTTCTTTTTGCAGAACGCCGAAGCGCTGTTCCTCGTCGACAATCAAAAGACCTAAGTCCTTGAATTCGACGTCCTTTGATATGATTCTGTGAGTACCGGCAACAATATCAACGGCACCTGCTTTTATATTCTTTATAATCTGCTTCTGCTGTTTTGGGGTTCTGAATCGGCAGAGCATTTCAGCTTCGATTGGGAAGCCCTCGAAGCGGTGAAGTATGGTTCTGTAATGCTGGAAGGCAAGAATTGTGGTGGGTACGAGAAGTGCTACCTGCTTGCCGTCGCATATAGCCTTAAAGGCGGCACGAAGCGCTACCTCGGTTTTTCCGAAGCCTACGTCGCCGCACAGCAGTCTGTCCATAGGACAGCCCTTTTCCATATCAGCCTTGATTTCGTTTATACAGCGAAGCTGATCGTCGGTTTCGTCAAACTCAAAACGGCGCTCGAAGTCATTCAGCATATCAATATCGGGAGAAAAAGCATAGCCGGGAGCATTCTGTCTTTCGGCATAAAGTCGGATAAGGTCCTTTGCTATATCCTTTACGGCACCTCGCACCTTATTTTTTGTCTTTTCCCAGTCGGCGGCACCGATGGTGTTGAGCTTTACTGTTCTGTTTGAATCCTCCTCGTGAGGGCCGATATATTTTGAAATAAGCTCTAAGTTGGTAACGGGAATAAACAGCACACCGTTTTTTGCGTACTGTATCTTTATATAGTCCTTTACGGTTTTGTTTATGGTTTTCTTTTCAATGCCCCTGAAAATACCGATGCCGTGCTGCTCGTGAACAACGTAGTCGCCCTCGTGAAGCTCCTCAAGGGAGTTGAAGGCATTCGCCTTTTTGCTGTATTTTTTGACAGAGCCTCTCGAAGCCTTGGCGAATCTGCCGTAGCTTACTATAAGGAGCTTTTCGCCCGGATATTCAATGCCTGAATTCAGCGCTCCGGGCAATACACTTATTGCACCTTTTTGAATTTCATCGGGGATTTCATTGTAAAGCACCGCCTTGTAGCCGTCATCGGAAAGGCTCCTGTAAAGACTCTCCGCATTTTTCTGGTTGCCTGCAAACACAAGGACGGAATATTTGTTTTTAAGGGGCACGGCAATATCCTCAGTAAGGAAGGAATAAGAGCCGTCCCAGGCAGAAATCTGGTTTACATGGAAATTTATAAGGTCCTTTACGGGGGTGTCAAAGCTGCCCCTGGCAAAGTTGTCGATATAAATTGTTTTTCTTTCGTTATAAGCCTTATGAATATCGCTGAAGGAGCAGTAATAATCGTCAAGTCCCTTGCACAGCTCTCCCTCGGTAAACAGCTCCTTTAATTCCTCGTTGAAGAGCTTTTCCGAGGACAATGCTCCTTCCTTTACGCCCGAGGTTTCAATTGAAATGAGAAGGGAATCGGGGAAATAGTCAAGTGGGGAAGAAAGGCCTTCATAGGCTAAGGGCAGGTATTTGTCGAGGCTTCCGGGAGTTATGCCGCATTCAAGCAAATCGGCATCCTTTTTGAGAAAAGCCTTTACCTTATCGGCATTTTTTGTTCTGACTGTTTTTGCCAGAGCCGTCAGCTTTTCTGCCATTTTTCCGTAATCGTCAAAAACTATCTCCGTAACGGGGGAAAGAGAGACGGTCTCAACTCTGTCGGTTCTTCTCTGGCTTACAATGTCAAAGTAAGAAATTGTATCAATTTCATCACCCCAGAATTCAAGTCTTACGGGGGCATTGAGGTTACAGGGGTATATGTCGAGAATTCCGCCTCTTAAGGAGAACTGACCGGGACCCTCAACCATCTCGGATGCGGAATAGCCGCATTTCACAAGCATTTTCCTTATGTCATAGGTTGAGATTTCCTGTCCCTCGGAAAGGGTAAAAATACGGGACTGAAGCTCATGACGGGGCATAATTTTCTGAATAGCAGCCTCTGCGGAAAGTATGAGCACGCTGCACTCGCCCGATAACATTTTTGAGAGTGCACCGATTCTTTTCTGCTCGTATTCCTTTGAGCCTGCCTCAACGGTATAGAAATTGAAATCTCTTGCAGGGTAGGTGACCGCCCTTGTTCCGAGAGCTGTTAAATCCGTACAGAGCTTTTCCGATGTTGCATCATCGGGAGTCAGCACAACGGCGCCGTGTGAAGCATCTTCACACAGCGTATGTATAAGCAGAGCCTTGGGCGTGGGAGGAAGTCCCAGAATGCCGAAGGGGTAGCTTGCCCTTTCAAGACAATAGCTTATTCTTTTGTATTCGGGGGAGTGCTTAAAAAACTCTGAACAGCAGGACATATTCTGTCACCCGTTATATCGGCTCATAGCGCCGTCAGTATCGCCGTCAAGTATGTACTTAAGTGCATCGACGGCCTTTTCCATAGTCTTTTTAAGAGTATCCGTATCAGCCTTTGAGAACTTTCCGAGGACGTAATCCTTAAGGTCGTCGTCCTTGTCCTTTCGGTCGCCCACACCTAATTTAAGACGGGGGAAAACATCGGTATTCAGCTGCCATATTATGCTTTTAATTCCGTTATGACCGCCTGCAGAACCCTTTTTTCTGATTCTGAGGGTTCCCGTGGGAAGGGAAATGTCGTCATATATAACAATTACTTTTTCGGGGGGGATTTTGTAGAAATCCGCCGCCTCCTTTATAGCCTCCCCCGAGCTGTTCATATAGGTCTGAGGGCGCATAACAAGGCAGGAATGTCCCTCAATCACAGCCGTGCAGGTAAGGGAGCGGTATTTCACACGGTCGGTTTTTATTCCGTATTTATTGCAGAGAATATCAAGACATAAAAAGCCTGCGTTGTGCCTTGAATATTCGTACTCCTTTCCGGGATTTCCGAGACCTGCAATAATGAACTCCGGCTTTCCGGCAAAGGTCTGTACGTTTTCTGTTTTCTTCTTAAAAAATGCCATTTTATGTCTCCTGAGGATTAAAATTCTTTTTTTTCTCTGTAAGGTTTTTTCTTTTTGACCCAATCTGCCTTTACGGTCTGCCGTGCGCGGGCAATTGCAAGGGAATCGGGCGGAACGTCATTTGTAATCGTAGAGCCTGCCGCCGTGTATGCACGCTCGCCTATTTTAACGGGAGCAATAAGATTCGTATTGCAGCCGATAAAGGCATTGTCGCCTATTTCACAGCGGTTTTTCTCTTTTCCGTTAAAGTTCACGGTAACCGTGCCGCAGCCGAAATTGACTCCCTTTCCCACGAGGCTGTCACCAACGTAGGTAAGATGTGAAACTGCCGTGCCTTCACCGATTTCCGAGTTTTTTATTTCGACAAAATTGCCGAGCTTTACTCCGTCTTTTATGACGCTTCCGGGGCGGATATGAACGAAGGGACCTGCCGTGACACCGCTTCCGATAACAGCTTCCTCAGCGTGCACCGAGTCAAGAACGCAGCCGTCTCCCGCACGGGTTTTATAAAGCACCGCCCCCGGTCCTATCACGCAGTTTTTACCCGTTTCGCAGCCTTCTTTTATAATTGTGCAGGGGTATATGACCGTGCCCTCTCCGATTTTTGCGGACGGGTCAATAAGAACACCGTAGGGGCAGGGAATTCTGACGCCTGCATTTATTAAGTCTTCAATTTTATTTTTGTTGTTATCCAATACACAGCCCTCCGAAAAACAGTATAGACTATGTATATTATTAACCAAAACATTTTAACACATATATGTAAGTTCTTCAAGTAAAATTTTTTTTTGCGGCTGTGAGGTGAAATCAGCGTTGTCACCTATAAGGATATGACGCCGAATTTATGCAGACATTTTAATTCCTGCAAAGCGGGAGGGGAGACCCCTCCCCTACAAGGAGACTCAATCCTCGGGAGCGGGATGTCGGGGATGCCATCGCCTGCACGGGAAACTCAACGGCACAGCTCCGTCGGAAGATTTTTTCGGAAGCTTGCTTTTGTAATTGTTTTATAAAAGGGTGGGGGGATTTTTGGGCAAAAGACAAAAATTTCGGAAGGAGGATAAAATTTTTGTGTTTATCGTTGACAGTTGACAGCTAAAATAATATAATCAATACGTATAATTATCTTGGTGTACCCTGCGGTACGCTGTAAGGATTTTAAAAATTTTCAAGAGGAGGAATTATTGTGAAAAATAATTCATCACAGAGCAGATTCGGTAAAATAACCGCAAAAGCTATTGTTATGCTTCTTGCAGTTGTTATGTCACTTTCTGTTCTTCCCGCACTGTCGGCAGACATACTTCCCACAGCCGGTGCTGAAACGGAATATGTTGCTGTTGCAGGTACAACTGCCGCACAGATTACCGAAAAGCTTCAGACGCTTAAAAACGGCGGTGAAACTGTTGTTAACTTAAAGCTTGACGGAGACGTTAACTTTACTGATTCCAGTAAGGATGAATATTCAACAGGTATTACGGGAATTACAATCCCCGAAGGACTTACCGTTAACCTTTATATGAACGGAAAGTCAATTATCTTCAGCCGTACTTCAGGCGGTGCCTACAAATTACCTTACGTTTACGGTATTCATAACAAAGGTACCCTTAATATCTACAACGGTGCAAGCTCAACACCCACATCTACAATTGCCAACATTTCTATTGTGAACGTGCGTGAAGGTCAGAAATGTACTGAGCAGGAATTTTCCTGCTTCCAGAATCTTGAGGGTATCAGAAATGAAGGAACTCTTACAGTCAACAAAAATGTTGCGATTACGGTAAGAGCACATAATTCCTTTAGTGAAACAAACAATAAGAGCACAGAGTCTATCACAAACGGTGCTACGGCTATTTATAACACAAAAGGTGCAACCTGTACTGTCAATGCTGCAACATTATCTGCAACTGCGTACGGTCAGACACTCTATAACGGTGGTTCTGGTGCTGGTGATTATTCTCCTCATGGTGATCCGTGTAATACTGTAGCAGTGGCTTACGGTATTTATGGAGGTAATGTAACTGTTAGTAGTACTACAACGATTATTGCTGATGCAACATCATATTCTGAAAGAAACACGCAGTTCAGTAATGCAAACAGTGGTAAATCAACGTTGACCGGTATTTCATTTGGTATTGCAACTGATGGAAAGATTAATGTAATCAGTGCAGAAAAAATTGAAGCTACAACAAAGCTGAGTGCAACAAAAGCTACTACAGATTCAGCGGCGAGCTTAAATCTTTATTCCGGTGGTATATATTCTGTTGCTGGCAATGTTCCTGTTATGCCGCATGCAGATATTACTGTCGGTAAGAGTTCGCTTTACCATGATGAAAATAACAATGGTTTTGTAAGATATTACGAAGGTACTGTTGTTTTCGGAACAGAAATGCTAAAATCTGCAACGGACATTGTTGATGCAAATAAATCATACAATGGTTATTACCAGTCATATCATTCAGGTACAATTTCTGCAGGTTCCTTTGTAGATGAAGCTGGTAATGTATATGATGTAAACCTTGCAAATTCTGTAAATTCGCATCCTACAAATATTGTCAAAGGTGCTCTTGCAGGACAGAACCGTGTGCACGTGGTTTACAGATACTGGAAGGACACCGGTAAAAATACCCTTGATACAAGCATTGTTGACAAAGACGGCAATAAGGGTTATTCCTTCAGACCTCTGAACTCTGAACCTATTGTTGTAAACAATCCCGTAGTGTTTACGAATCTTTCCAACACTAAGCTTACAGTCGGCAATAACTCGTCTGTTCTTTATAAGAACGGCGGTGAGCCCTCCAACTCATACTATTGGAAGGCTGAAAAAATTACATATGTGACTGCCGGAAGCGTACCTTTCTCTGATTTCAGTATGACTCAGAGAGGTATATACGACGTTTATAACTTTGAAACCGGCGCCACCGGTCAGGCAAACGTTACAAGCGGACCTATATACATTTTTGTTGACTATATCGCAAAGACTCCCAGTTCAATCAAGGCAAGCGCAGGTACTGCAAACCTTGTTACAACAACCTATACCGGCAGCAATATCCTTGCAAGCCAGATAGGCCTTAAGATTACAGATTCTTTTGCTCAGCAGGCTGATATCACTAAGGAATATAACTTAGACTTCAGCGACAGCACTTCTCTTATTGACGTAAACTTCTCATATAACGGAACGAATTCTGCCGGTGTAGAAGAAACATCCGAAGAGGGCGGTCTTCCCAAAAATGCAGGTAGATACCAGGTAACTCTTCATATAGCAGACAGTGTCAAATATGATCCCGATCCCAATAAGAGCAAGAACAGAAGGGGTATTGACTACACCTTTACTCTCGTTATTGAGCAGGCTGCTGTTCTCAGAGGTAACCTTGACGAAAGCTTTTCACTGACATACGGTCAGAAGCTCAATCAGATTATCGCTGTGGATACAGACAAGTACCAGGCAGGCTTCTTCGGTACAGATAAAGTAAACGGTAAATTCTCATTCGCTAATGCATCTGACGGCAGCTCATACAAGAATGTCGGCACAGGTATTGCTGAGATTAAGTGGACTCCCTCTTACGCTGACGATGCAGTTGAAAAGAACTATAGGGAAACTGTTTTCTCTGTTTCTTACGAGGTTAAAAAAGCTCCGCTTACTGTTAAGACCTTACCTGCAACGGTAGTTTACGGTGAAAATGACGTTAAGTTCACCTCTTCAGTCACAGGCTTTGTTGCAAATGACGGTACGGAAAATAATCAGAATATAGTTAAGGATGCTATTATATACACTGTATATTACGGCGGTACCTACATCGCATATCAGCCCGGAAAGGTCGGCGTCGGCTCCCACGAAATCAAGCCCTCCATTCAGAACTACCCCGCAGTTCTTTCTAACTATGAGGTTGTTTATGTGCACGGTGCTGAGAACAACCCCGACGGTGTTCTCACAGTAACTCCCAGACCTCTTATTGTTGAAGCTGTGGCTCAGGACAGAGCATATATCCCCGGTAATTATAACGTTAACGTAAGCTTCTCAATTGTTTCCGGTAAATTCGGAACGGACAGCATCCGTGTAGATAATGCAACAGGTACACTCGAAAACTGTGATGCAGGACAGGGCAAGGTTGTCAGCGGTATTTCTGCAGACACAATAGAGGATAAGCTTACAGGCGGTGCTGAGGCTAACTATGAAATCGATATTGTTCAGTACAAGACGGGCAAAGACCTTCGTGTAAATATCACTAAGGCTATTCCCGATGCTGCAACTCCCACGGTAGCAGAAATGAACTATATCTATAGCAAAACTCTTAAAGACGTGGCTCTCGGTGCAACAGAAAGCTCGGTTGCAGGCTCCTGGCAGTGGGTTGATACTTCAATCAAGCCTACCGTTAAGGTAGCTCAGTATAAGGCACAGTTTGTTCCCGAAGACCAGACGAACTATGAAATCAAGGTTGTTGACGTTACAATCAACGTTAAGCCCACACTTGTAAACGTAGGCTACAATGCAACGGTTTCCTACGGTGACAATGTTCCCAATATCACAAGCTTCACATACACTTCCGATATTGATAAGGGCTTTGATATCAAGAACGTTACCACATCAGGTAACATCACTCCCAGAACGGATTACCAGAAGGGCTCACCCGTAAAGACAGGCGGCTATACTGTTACAATTACCGCTCCCAACTATGTTGACGTTGACGGCAACTACATCTTCAATGTTCAGAACGGTATAATCAACGTAGTTCCCAGAGTTATCACCTTCACGGTACAGAACAAGACAATCGTTTACGGTGACAGCTTCAACGTTGACTCAACGGGTGCCGTAGAGCTTACCTTTGACGAAAGCCGTCTTGTAGGTAAGGATACAATAAACAGCCTTACAGCAAGCGGTGTGGCTCCCACATTTGCTTTTGAAACTGACTTTGATAACTCAAAAAATGCAGGCGAATACACAATCGGTGCAACCTTCACAGGTACCGCATCTGCAAACTACGCTATTGAAGTAGTTCCCGGTAAGCTTTTCGTTGAAAAGGCTCCTCTTGTAATCAAGGCTAATGACATTACTCTTGAGTACGGCAGCGACGTTCCCGCAAATCTCGATAAGGCTCTTACTCTTATCGGTGCAAAGGGCGGAGAATCTCTCGATGCAATGATAGCAGGTGACAAAAAGGTCATCGTAAATACCAACTATACCAAGGGCTCACCCGTAAAGGC
Organism: Acutalibacteraceae bacterium; assembly: GCA_045586465.1. Classification (GTDB taxonomy): domain Bacteria; phylum Bacillota; class Clostridia; order Oscillospirales; family Acutalibacteraceae; genus RUG806. Next base: position 8,957 of record JAZNAI010000214.1, read on the forward strand.
AGGCGGTTATGAGATTACTGTCGGCATTGCAGGCGTGAACTTCCCCAACTACGAGGTAACCGTACAGAACGGTACAATCACCGTAATTAAGGCTACTCCCGTAATCACAACTCTTCCCAAAGCAACAATCACCTACGGTGAAACTCTTGGTGATGCAAAGTTCGCAGGTGCTGTTATTGCTGACGGAGTAGAGGGTAAGTTCGTTTACGAAGCTCCCACAATTGCTCCCGCATACAGCGAAACCTCCTATAATTCCTTTAAGGCAAGCTTCATTCCCACGGATACAACTAACTACAACGTTGTAAGCGGCCAGCTTATTTCTCTTACCGTTAATAAGAAGCCAATTTCAGGTATTCTTTCCGTTGCCGGCGTTCCTATGGTAGGCAATGAAGAGGGACTTACCGCTGACGTTACGGGTCTTGACCCCGCAACTGCAGGCAGCTACAGCTTCGTATGGTATGATGCTGAAAATAATAAGATTCTCGGCACAGGTGAAAAGCTTCTTCTTAAGGATGAGTATCAGCAGAAGAATATTTACGTAACAGCTACTGCTGCTAATCCTTACGTGGGTGAGGTTTCCAGTGCAAATATCCTTATTGCTCCCACTCTTACCGATATAAACGCAATCCTTGCAACCGAAGCATTTGTTCTTTCCGGAATTAACTTCGGCGAAGACAACAAGCTTGTTTACGATGCACAGCAGAAGGTTGTAAGCTTCAGCAAGAATGCTGACGACAGCGCAAATTATGAAATCGGTAACATTCTGGTTAAGTACAACGGCTCAGACGTGCCTCCCTCAGATGTGGGCACATACGTTGTTACTGTTGATATCGCAACACCCGCAAACCTCACAGGTCTTACCTATGACGAGTCTGCAAAGGTATGGAAGAATGAAAGCGGTGCGGTTGTTTACTCACCCGTTTCAAACTATGAAATCGGTACACTCGAAATCACTCCCAGAGGCTATACAGTTTATGTGAATGCTGATGAAAAGACTTATGACGGTACTGTAAATGCAACTGCAACGGTTATCAGTGAAGAAGGCGCAGTTATTCTTGCAGGCGGCGTAAAGGATGCCGTTTCCTTTGATAATTCTGCAGTTACCTACAATTTCAATACTCCTGATGCCGGCACAAACAAGAGCGTTTATGCTTTTGACGGTGACTACCTCACAGGTGATGCTGCTGATAACTATGCTCTTACAATTGTTATCAATAACGCAGAAACGGCTGTTATTAAGCCTATGACTCTTGACGTAACAGTTTCAGCAGTTGAAAGAGAATACGATGAAGGCAATCTGAACGTTGACCTCACATTTGCTTTCACTCCCGCAGAGGGCGACGACGGCTACGTATACGTTGATACATCCAAGGCAAAGGGTACAATCTCCTCAGACAATGCAGGCAGCCACTATGTAACTGTTTCTGACATCGTTCTTAAGGGTGAAAAGGCAGGAAACTACGAGCTCAGCATCAAGGATGAAGATAAGATTCTTGCAGTAATCACAAAGGCTGAGCCCTTCTATCCCATCCCTGAGGTTCACGACGTTCTCTATTACCACAGCGGCAGACATCTCAGCGAAATTAAGCTTCCCGGCAGTGATGACGGTAAGTGGACATGGGTAAATCCCAATGCAGTTCCCGGTGCAGGTGTTCACTACTTTGAGGCTGTTTTCACTCCCGTAGATATGGCGAACTATAAGGAAGTTAATTATAACGTAGCAGTTGAGATTCTCAAGGCTCCCGTTACTATTACAGCAAAGAGCTTTAATATTGTTTACGGTGCTATCGAGCCTACATACACATATACTGCAAATGGTCTTACAGGTGCAGACACAATCGATAATGCAATTGAAGGCTACGTTCTTCTGAACTGTACATATCATCCCGGCAGCAACAAGGGTACTTATGATATTCTGCTTGACGGCGCATTCGAAAGCGACAACTATGAATTTACTTATGTAAACGGTGTTGTTACTGTTTCTGAGCGTACAGTTTATGTTGACGTAATCCCTGAAAACAGAGAATACAAGCCGGGTGACACAACCGTTAAGGTTAAGTTCTCCGCTCTTGAAAACGTTTACAGCGGTGACGGCGCAAGCGACGTATATCTTGGTTACACTGAGTATATTACAGGTACAATTGCTGATGAAAATTCAGGTACAAGAACTGTTACTTACACGATGCCCGAGCTTCTCGGCACAAAGGCTGAAAACTACAAGGTAAGCCCCAAGAAGGCAGTTGTTACCGTTGAAATTCTCAAGGCTGCAATCCCCGGCGTAATTCTTCCCACATCAGGTAAGATTTACTACGGCAACAAGCTCAGTACTGTTGAATTTACATCAGGCGCAGAGGGCGGCGAATACGGCACATTCACAATGGAGAATCCCTCCTCAACACCCGAAAAGTTAGGTACCTTCAATAATACCTACAAGGTTGTATTCACTCCCAATGATACAAAGAACTATGCAACAATTTCACAGTACATCACACTTGAGGTTCTTCCCGCATATATCAATATATCCCTTCACTTCACGGGAACAGTTCAGGTAGGCAAGACTCTCTATGCTATCATCAATGACGTTCCCTCCGAAGCTCTTTCCAATCTTGTATACGAATGGTACAGAGTTGAAACTCCCGAATCTGACCCCAGAACAGGTGTCAAGATTGCTACCGGTGTAGCTTCCTACAAGCTTACCGAGGAGGATGCAGGCAAGTACATTATGTGTTCTGTTACAAGCGTTGACGGTTCACCCTATGAGTGCAATGCAATCTGCGTAAGCGAAGCTTCCGTTGAAGAGCCTCAGCTTACCTTCTGGCAGAAGTTTGTTAACTGGTTCTACAAGCTTATTTCTAACTTCACTCAGATTTTCGGCGGTCTTCTCGGCTAAAATCAAATCAATA
>JAZNAI010000215.1:0-2442 GCA_045586465.1 Acutalibacteraceae bacterium
GAGGATATATTAAAAGAGAGGGCATTGCAGAAAATATTGAAAGTTTTCTTTTGAATGAACCTCTTGAGAGCCTTACGGATTCGGAAAAGGCAGAAATTACTGCCCTTGGGGAAAGGCTCGGTATAAAGCTTTATTATTTCAAAAAATCCGACAGACTTCTCCCCCGTGTAAGCAAGGTTATAGGCTTGTTAAGGGGTGTATATTTTGAATCGCTTCTGGATGTGGGAAGCGGGCGGGGCGTATTTCTTATTCCCTTTCTTGAGGAATTTCCCCATATAAATGTAACATCTTTAGATATTCTTGATAAAAGAATACGTCTTCTTTCTGACCTTAAAGAGGGTGGAATAGAGAATTTAAGCGTAAAAAAAGCAGATATATGTGACATGCCGCTTTCTCCGAAATCTGTTGATGTTGTCACTATGCTGGAGGTGCTTGAGCATATTCCGGGGGTGGAAAAAGCAATTGAAGCCGCAATAAAAACGGCGAAAAAATACGTTATCGTAACAGTCCCCTCAAAGGAGGACGACAATCCCGAGCACATACACCTTCTTACAAAGGAAAAGCTGACAAAGTATTTTAACGGCTTCGGTGTTTACAAGCTGAGCTTCGGCGGTGTTCAGGGGCATTTATTTATGATAGCAAATGTGGAGGACTGAAAATGGACTTTAATATTATAAAATATCCGAGAACAAAGCATCTTCAAGGCTCAAGGCTTCAGGAGGGTGACGAGGATTTAAGACAGATCCCCTTTTCGGAGATTCTCGGAAAGCACATTGTCATAGAGGAAAAGATTGACGGTGCCAATTCTGCCATTTCCTTTGACGGTGAGGGAAATCTTCTTTTACAAAGCAGAGGACATTACCTGACGGGAGGCTTCAATGAACGTCACTACAATTTAATGAAGCAATGGGCAAATAACAACAAGGCTCTGTTTTATTCCGTTCTCGGCTCAAGATATATTATGTACGGCGAATGGATGTATGCAAAACACACGGTTTTCTATGATGCTCTGCCCGATTACTTTATGGAATTTGATATTTACGACAGAGAAAAGGAAATATTTCTTGATACTCCCTCAAGAAAAAGCTTTACCGAAAGAATGCAGGTAATACACTCCGTGCCCGTACTCGGAGAGGGTATTTTTAATTCAAAGGAAAGCATCCTCTCATTTTTGGGAGATTCAAATTTTATTACGGAAAACCATATTGAGGTATTAAGAGAAATCTCCGAAAAGCTTGGACTTGATGCAACGCGACAGGTGAAAGAAACTGACCCCTCCCTTACCATGGAGGGTCTTTACATAAAGCTTGAGGAGGACGGACAGGTAAAGGAAAGAGTAAAATTTGTAAGACATTCCTTTTATCAATGCGTAAATGCTTCGGGAAGTCATTGGCAACAAAGACCGATTGTTCCTAACAGACTAAAAAACGGTGATAAAAATGGATAATAACTCTGAGTTCAGAAAAATTGAAGCTCTTATTCCCCTGTCTTCAAAAAATATTAATTGGGAAGCCTTTGAAAACACCTTACTGCAACCGATTTTTGCACTTATGGCGAAAACACAGCAAAATCCCCTTTATCACGGTGAAAAGGATGTATTTTCCCATACAAAAATGGTGTGCGAGGAGCTTATAAAGCTTCCCGAATATATAGCTTCCTCCGAAAAGGATAAAAAAATACTTTTTCTGTCAGCACTTTTACACGATATGGGAAAAATCAGATGCACGGTCTTTGAGGACGGAGTTTATAAATCCCCTCATCACGCTTCGTCGGGTGCTATTGCGGCACGGGAATTTTTATGGAAAAAGCTTTCTCTTTGCGGAAGCTTTGAAAACCAGCAGTTAAGAGAAGCTATTTGTAATCTTATCCGTTACCATTCCTTTCCGCCCTATGCCATAAAAAACGAAAGACCTGAATTAAGACTTCTTCAGATTGCATCAACAGGTGAGCTTTCAAGGGATTTTTCCATAGAAAAGCTTTACATTCTTGAAAAGGCAGATGCAATGGGAAGAATCTGTGAGGACAGAGAGGAAATGCTGGAAAATATTGAATGCTGTAAGCTTCTTTCAACAGAGGAGGACTGCTTTACCGCACCCTTTCACTTTCCCGACAGTTTTTCAAAACGTGCGTTTTTCAAGCAAAAGACCTTATGGAAGAATCAAACGCTTTATAACGATTCCTGGGGTGAGATAATTCTTATGTCGGGACTCCCGGGCACAGGAAAGGATACTGTGATAAAGGAATATTATTCGCATCTTCCCATGATTTCCCTCGATGAAATAAGAAAAGAATACAAAATTTCCCCTACGGGAAATCAGCAGAAAGTAGTTGCTGTAGCTCACGAAAGAGCAAGGGAGCTTTTAAGAAAAAAGCAGGCCTTTGTCTGGAACGCTACAAATATTACAGAAAAAATCAGAGCCTCACAGATTTCTCTTTTTGAGG
>JAZNAI010000216.1:0-5189 GCA_045586465.1 Acutalibacteraceae bacterium
CTTTCAAACGGTCTTTTTGACGGCAACCCTGCAATTACCTACCACGTGGCAAAAAATGTTTCTAAATTCGGCGGTATGAAGGAAGTAAAGACCGAAAAAACAAAAAAGGGTCTTCTTGTTCAGTCCGAAATCGACTGCGTATCTGCAGTTGACTCCGAAAACGGAAATATCCTTCTTATGGCCTATAACTTCAGCAATGATATAAAGTACAAAAACAGCGTTGATACTGAGTTCTGTGTAAACGTGCCCTATGCCGACGGTAAAGAGGTGCAGGTAAAGCTTTACAGAATCGACGACAGCTGTAACTACTTTGACGAGTGGGTGAAGGACCGTGAGACCTACGGTATAGGAAATGACTGCTTCGGCTGGTCGCCCGACTGCCCCGTAATTGAAGCAATGCTCAGGGACGAAAATGCCCGTAATATCTATTTCAGCGAGCTGAGAGCAAAGTATAAGGAGTGCTCAGTTCTCACTCCCGAAACAGTTACAATGACCGTAGAAAACGGCAAGCTTACCATAAGCGAAACCATTAACCCCAACGGCGTTCTCTTTGCCGAAATCGCAGAAGTGAAATAAGAAAGCACAAAAAACCTGCTTCATCTTCGGATGAGGCAGATTTTTATTGTCGCAGCAGATATGTTTTCACGTAATTTTTTGCAAAGCGGGAGGGGAGACCCCTCCCCTACAATGAGGAGTAAATCCCATTTCCCGTTTGACGGAAAATGTTCATATTTTGTCCGTATGTGCCGATTATCCGGAGATATCGAGTGCAGACGGGCGGAATATGGGCATTTAACGTCAAAGAGATGTTGCAAAAGCCTTGTGTTGGGTAAAACTAACTTATCAAGGTCTGCACCTTGTAAAGACAACGCACGTGGAAAGCGGCAGAAATTGGCGGATTTGTGTTTTTTGGCGGTGGCAAGGCGTACATAAGTACTCCGAACCGCCAAAAAACAAGCACCTTAAAACTCATAACGTGGAAGAAAGAATTAAGGAAAGAACCGTTTTTGACTGTGGCTCTTTCCTTTTTTTTATTCTGTGCGTCAAAGACGCTGATTTATGACACTTTACACCTGATAAAAGCCTACTTTCTTCATTACCTTGCGCATGGTCTTATGTGCAAGATATGATGCCTTTTCGGCACCCTGCTTCGCCATTGCTTCTATATAAGCCTTGTCGGACAGAATTCTCTTATACTCCTCCTGAACGGGACGAAGCTCCTCAACAACTGCCTCTGCAACAGCTGCCTTGAAATCGCCGTAGCCCTTGCCCTCGAATTCCTTTTCGATAGCATCAAAGTCAAGACCGGTACAGCAGGAATAGATGTTCATAAGGTTGTTTATGCCTGCCTTGCCCTCGCCGTAATAAACACGTGCTTCGGAGTCGGTAACGGCACTCTTTATCTTCTTTGCAATAACGTTCGGCTCGTCTGCAAGGGAGATAAATGACTTTACGTTGGGGTCGGACTTGCTCATCTTCTTTTCGGGCTCCTGAAGGGAAAGGATTCTTGCACCCTTCTTGCCGATGTAGGGCTCGGGGATCTTGAATACTTCGCCGTAGATGCCGTTGAAACGCTCTGCAATGTCACGGGCAAGCTCAAGATGCTGCTTCTGGTCGTCGCCTACGGGCACCTTGTCCGCACCGTAAAGAAGAATATCTGCCGCCATAAGAATGGGATATGTAAAAAGACCTACGTTTACGTTGTCTGCGTGGCGCTGAGACTTATCCTTGAACTGCGTCATTCTTGAAGCCTCACCGAAGGCGGTGTAGCAGTTGAGCACCCAGGCAAGAAGGGCGTGGTCCGTTACGTGGCTCTGTAAAAATACAATGTTCTTTTCGGGGTCAAGACCCAGAGCTAAAAGCATTGCATACATCTCAATTGAACGGCGTCTTAAATCTGCGGGCTCGCTTCTTACGGTGATTGCGTGAAGGTCTGCAACACCGAAAATGCAGTCATTTTCCGCTGCCATATTGTGCCAGTTCTTGAAAGCTCCGAGATAATTTCCCAATGTGGGTGTGCCTGAAGCCTGAACAAGGCTTAATACTACGTTTTTCTTTTCGTTGGTGTTTTCCATTTTATTCTCCTGTAAAGCCCGTATCTCTTAAGAACGGAGAAGCTTTTCTCTTTCTTTATAATCGGGCAGTATTTTTTCTATTTCTTTATAAAATTCCTTCCCATGGTTGTGCTGAAGTATGTGGCATAATTCGTGCACTACCACGTAATCAACAGCCTCGTCGGGAAAGCGCATAAGATAGAATGAAAAGGATATATTGTTTTTCCCGGAGCAGGAGCCGAATCTCGTCCTTGCCCCCGTTATAGTGATTCTCCCGGGGGTGACACCTATAAGGGATGAATAATATTGTACCTTCCCGGGAAGCACCTCACGGGCTTGCCGTCTTAAAGCCTTTTCTTCCTCGGGGGATGCCTCTTTGAGGCTGTATTTCTTGTTTTCGACCTTGGTCTTTGCCTTTTCTATCCAGTCTTCGTGCTCTTTTACGAAGTCCTCTATATATTTTTTCCCTGTTTTATAAGGTGCTCTGACAATTACCTCACCGTCAGCATTTACAGACAGGGAAAGAGTTTTCCGTTTTGAGTAAATTATTTCATATTCCGTCATTTTCTTCGGGTTCTTCGTTGTTCACATCTGTCTCTCCGAGAGCCTTCTGTGCTTTTTCCTCTTTTTTTATAATTACGCACCATATTGCGGCACAGATAAGGCATACACCCATAGCGATAAAGGCGATTATATTCAGTGTGCCTGCCGTGTCTCCCAGAGTTTCTGCATTATTGTGTGCAAAAAGTCTTAAGGAAACGGCGGCAAATGCGCTTATAAGTAAAATAGCTTTCAGTATAATCATATTATATAATCTCTCCGCAGAATATTTCCTTTTTCGTGCCGTCGGGCAGGGTGATTACTGCGGCTCCCGTGCTTTTTATGTCTGTCACCACTCCCGTGAGGCTTTCGCCTGCAAGACGGTAGCTGACTGTTTTCCCGAGAGAATAAGACCTCTCCCTGAGTTTTTCGGTTATATCATTATTTACATTATAAAGAGAATACTCCTCATACACGTATCGGTCAAGTGTTTCCGTGATTTTTTTTATGAGTGCCGTTTTTTCGGGCGGTGCAATGCCCTCCCTTATAAAGGAGGTGGCAATCTCCCTTATTTCCTCGGGAAAGTCCGCTTCTGTGAGATTTATGCCGATGCCGACAACTGCCGTAAGCCCCCTGAAGGAGACGAGCTCAGTCAGTATTCCGCAGAGCTTCTTATTATTAAGGTATATGTCGTTGGGCCATTTTATAAGGGTTTTTACCCCCGTCAGCTCCGTTATTGCTTCATTTACGGCAAGACCTGCAAGAAGGGTCAGAAGGGGAATATTGCTCTCTTTCCCCGTAAGAGGGTATGATACGGAAAAATAAAGTCCGCCCTCGGGGGACAGAAAGCTTCTTCCGAGGCGCCCTCTGCCCGACGTCTGTTTTTCAGCCGTCAGCACGGTGAAAACGGGAGAGCTGCTTTTCTTTATAATGTTTTTAATATCGTCATTGGTGGAAGCTGTTGCGGGGACTGAAATAATATTTCTCTCCCTGTCGGAAAAGACTGTATACATTATTTCTCCCCCTTTCAAAAGCATTAAGGGGACAGCCTCAGCGTGTCCCCCTTTCAGCACGATTCTTATTCCTCGTTTGCAAGAAGCTCCTTGAGAGCCTTTACATCACTTGCAGAAAGAGTAATACCCTTGCCCATCTTTTCGTGGTCGGGGCCCCAGTCACGGATATCATACTTGGGTTCCTTGCCGTTCCAGCTGATAAGGTTAAGCTCCTTTGCCCAGCCGCCGGCACCCTCAGAGATAATACCGAGATGCTTTACTATTTCGTATGTAAATTCAGGCATTTTTAGGTCTCCTTTCAAATAATTATTATATATACATATTACATAATATATTCTTTGACTGAAAAAATCAAGTAATATTTTAAATAAAATAAAAATTTTTTATTAAAAAATATAAACATTATATATCCGGATACATTTTGTCCGCCGTAAGAAAATCTTAATAAAATCTCAAGGTGCCCTTAATTCACTTTTGCCCATACATTATATATAATCATAATATCTCATAAGGCAAGGACGGAAAAGACTATGAATAAGAATAAAAAAGGATATATAATCGCCGCAGCTATGATTCTTACTGTGCTGCTGCTTGTAATATTGGATAATACGGTATTCAGGGATGAAGACAGCGAAAACCGTGGCGGATTTTTTGAAGAGCTTTTCTTTTCGGAAAAAGAGACCGAAAAAGACTATTCCGAGGAGCTCAGCGCTTTAGCCGAGCGTAACCCCGAGGCGGCTGAATTTGCGGCAAATTATCCTCTTTATAAGGACGGGGCAGGAGAATATACATTGACGGAATATGAAGACCTTTCGGAAATTCCCCACTTTATGCAATGGGACACACGCTGGGGCTATGAGGAATACGCAGGCAGTCTTATGGGACTTTCGGGGTGCGGACCTGTCTGCCTTTCAATGGTGGCGGTGCATCTTCTCGGAGATATAAGCCTTGACCCTCTGTACATTGCGAGATTTTCCGAGGACAACGGCTATGCCGAAAAGAACAACGGAACAAAATGGACTCTTATGAGTAAGGGTGCCGAAGAGCTGGGACTCCGGTCCCGTGAGCTTCCCCTTCACAAGCAGACTATGATTGATGAGCTGGACAGCGGTAAACCTATTATATGTATTATGGGTGCAGGAGATTTTACAAGCTCGGGGCATTTTATAGTTATTACGGATTATTCGGATGAGGGCTTTTCTGTCCTCGACCCCAACTCCGTTTCCCGCAGTCAGCAGAAATGGACATACGAACGCATCGAATCCCAGATCCGCAACCTCTGGGCATTCAGTAAATCATAATTTAGCAGTCAAGGACTGCTAAATTATGATAGTGATATCGACAACCTTGTTGTCGGTGATATCCGTCTGCGACGGGTGATATTCATTCCTACGGAATGAGTGATATATTTGCCTTTCGGCAAATGTTTCGGAAGGGCTATGCCCTTGAATTATATTAATAGAGCGAAGCGGAACAAGCCGTCAGGCTTCCTGAACTTTTGCGAAGCAAAAATATAACTCGGCAACGCCGAATAAAACTGTGCGAAGCACAATATAACTCGCACCATCGGTGCGAATATAAC
>JAZNAI010000217.1:0-4444 GCA_045586465.1 Acutalibacteraceae bacterium
CCCTCACTGAACTTTACAACGGTATACATTCTGAAGTTTACAGCTTTGTCGTCACCGCAGTTGGTTACAATGGCATAAAGGGTATTTTCTTCAGGTTTATATTCATAAGAGCAGTAATCTCTGAAAGGAAGAACGGAAAACCAGTTGTCTTCGAGGTCATCAAACTGTACTCTTATTGCACCGCCTCTTTCGGTAGGAGTAACCTCAAAAACACTTCTGCTTTTAAGAAAATTCAGCTTCATATAAGAGGGCGTCATCGTGGCTTCCTTAGGTCTGTAGCCTGACCAACGGTTTTCGCTGAAAATGGGATTTCTCTTCTGAGGCATAAACACAACCGTACCGTAGTCCGCAATCCAGGGACTTGGCTGATGTGTAATTCTCACACCCTCAAGGCTTTTTGCATCGGGATGAAAGAACCAGCTGTCTTTACTCGATGTTTGTGCCGCAAATGCGCACATAGCAAAGGGGCGCTGAATAAGGGGAAGGGTATTACCGTTTGAAAAACGGTGCACCGAAGCACTTCCCTGCTTTATATTTACATACTGAGAATAGCTCATAGTTTTGCCTTCTTTCTTTTAATGAATTCAGTAACCAAAAACAAATCTTCTTATTAAGACTATTACAAAAATTATACAACAGAAAATAATCAAACCAAAACGTATTAAATATAAAACCGTTGACAATTTTGTCTTATTTTTGTTGAAATACATTTCACAGAATTCTGCAGCAACACCAACAAAAAATGCAACAATGCTTACAGGAATCGCAATTTCCATAGGACAAATCCGGGCAAAGCCTAAAAGCATAATTCCGGCACCGATAACCATTGCAATGTACTTTATAATTTTTGAAACACGCACCGATACAATTGTCTCCTTTTAGAAAATGCCCGGAAAAAATATCTTCCGGGCAAATATACTTTAGTCAGTTATTTTGATATCATAGCCTTTCTGCTCAAGGAAGGGCTTGATGCGCTGAGCGTGATTAAGAAGTGAGCTTATGGACATATCGTGATTGAGAGCGTCAATAATAAGAGAAATGTACTTGGAAAGGTCAACCTCACAGAACCACTTTCTCTCGAGAAGCTCAGGTGAACGGTAAATAAGGTTTGTTGTGAAAACCTTGCTGATCCAGCCCTTTTCATAAGCCTCATCAAAGGAATCGAGACCGTTACAGAAAAGACCGAAGGCACAGCAAACATAGATGTTTCTTGCACCCATATCCTTAAGACGCTTTGCAACGTCAATCATAGAATCACCTGAGGAAATCATATCGTCAACAACGATAACGTCCTTGCCCTCAAGGCTCGAGCCTAAGAATTCGTGAGCAATAATGGGGTTTCTGCCCTTGACGACTCTTGAATAATCACGGCGCTTGTAGAACATACCGAGGTCTATTCCGAGAACGGATGAATAGTAAACACCTCTGTTAACACCGCCCTCGTCAGGGGAGATAATCATAAGGTTGTCCTTATCAATTTTAAGGTCTTCAATATTATTAACAAGAGCCTTGATCATCTGATATGTAGTATATACGTTTTCAAAGCCCTTTGTGGGAATTGCGTTCATAACTCTGGGGTCGTGAGCATCAAAGGTGATAATGTTATCAATTCCGTAGTAGTCAAAAAGCTCGTGGAGCATTACTGCACAGTCAAGGGATTCTCTTGCAGTTCTCTTATGCTGTCTGCCTTCATAAAGCATAGGCATAATAACGGTAATCTTTTTTGCCTTGCCTGTCATTGCGGCAATAGCACGCTTGAGATTAGCATAATGCTCGTCGGGAGTATAGGGCACGGTATAGCCGTAAACCTCGTGGGTTACGCCGTAATTGAAGCAATCGCAAAGAATATAGATATCATATCCTCTTACTGATTCCTTAAGTGTACACTTTCCTTCGCCTGTTCCGAATCGGGGAAAAACAGCCTTGAGAATGTAAGAATCTCTTTCATAACCGTTGAAAGCTATTGTGGATTTGTGCTCGCTTTCTCTCTCGTCTCTCCACTGAACAAGATAAGAATCAATCTTTTTAGCAAGCTCTTCGCATCCGGGAAGAGGAAGAATACCGAGAGGACCTGCAGGTATGGTGTTGAATTCGTCTGTGTAAACGGGCATAAGAAATTCTCCTTTATTTTGCATAAATTCAGTCCGCGGGCAATCAGCCGGAACCGCACATTAATATTGTACTTGTTTTTCGATTATTTGCAACATTAAATTGCATTTTATCTTAAAAATTTAGCTACAATTTTTTAGCTGTAATTTGTTGATATTAACAAATTGTATTCTATTTAAAGAAAATATTGAAAATAAGAAGCAGAATACCGAGAACCACAGGTTGATGCAGTACGTAAATATAAAGACTTACTTTTCCGATTTTTTCAAGAAAAGGAATCCTGAAATCAAGAATTTTCATAAGCTTTTCGCTCTTTTTCATAACCTTCCAGAGAAAAAAGCCGAAAAAGAACATAAATATCCAGGGAAGCAGCGGATAATAGTCGCTTGTTGCAAAGCCGTAGAAGGGAAAACCGATAGCAGCGGTAAAGTAATTCCTGTAAAAGGCTTCGGGAAATTCAAAGAGCTTTATAAAATACCAGCCTGCGTAATGATGCCTTACCTCAAACGTAATAAAAAACAGAATAAAGCTTATAAGCGCACATATACCGCCGGGAAGCTTATTAAGATACTTCTGCAACGGCATCATAATAAGCGAAGCCGCCGCCATAAAGGTAAGAATACCGAAAATAACAGGCATATCGGGAACGGTTATAAAAGTGGCAATACTGACAACAACTGCCCCTGCCGAAATCAGCAGAAATCTTTTAAGCGGCCGCTTTCCGAAATGCATACATATACCTGCAAGACAGATAAAGCAGGATGCACCGAAATCTCTTATAACATCAACGGCAACCATAAAGCCCTCCGTCACGGGAACACCGAAAAACGCCACAACATCAAAAAGGGTATGATAAATTATCATACCCAGAATACAGATTCCTCTGATGCTGTCGAGAAGATAATATCTTTTGTTAAGTCCTTCAGCTTCAGTCATTTTCATCTGTTATACCCTTTAAGAATTTGAGAATATCGCCGTAAACCTTGTCTTTATCCTCTTCATTGAGAATTTCGTGTCTGTCTGCAGGATAAAGGATAACCTCGGGCTCAAGTCCTGCTTCCGCAAGCACATCGGAAACCGCAAGCACTCCCCTGCCGTTCATTCCGACAGGATCCTTTGCACCTGAGATAATAAGAACGGGAAGGTCTTTCGGCAGTCTGGAAGCCCAATCGGGCGCACTTGCCTTGACTGCGAGAATAAGCAGCTCCTTTGTAAGTGCACTTGTAAAGGGGAAACCGCAGAGAGGGTCTGCAATATAATCTGCAATATTTCTCTCATTTCTTGAAAGCCACGCAAATTCACTGTCACCCTTGAGCATCTTCTTGGTAAGCTTTCCGAAAAGATTGGCAATTGAAGCAGGAGCGGTTGAATTCTCCGCAAATTTATCCATAAGAGTCTCTACGGGGTCTCGCAGTGCCAGCACTGCAGGGGGAAGCTGCCCCGTGCCGCAGAAAACCGCACCCGAAAGTCTTTCACCGAAGGCGGCAGTATAAATCCTTGCAAGAAAAGAGCCCATTGAATGACCGAACATTATATAAGGAACATCGGGATAACGCTTACTCATAATATTATGAAGCGTATTCATATCCCTTACCATATTTGCGTGGTCGCCCTCATACACATAGCCGAGGTCAGCCTCGGATTCAATGCTTTTTCCGTGGCCTAAGTGGTCGTTTCCGCAGACAACAAAGCCGTTATGGGCTAAGAAACGGGCAAAATCATCATATCTTCCGATATGCTCTGCCACACCGTGAGCGATCTGAACCACACCGACGGGAGCTTTTTCATCATCCTGCCAGATAAGGGTTCTGATTTTATTCACACCGTTTGAAGACGAAAAATACGCCTCTTTTCTTACAATTGCCATTTTGCACCTCTGTAATTATTTCCAGATATAAACTCTTGTTTCGTAGGGTCTTAATGTAAAGCCGTTATCGTTTACACCGCAGGACTCGTAGTTATTGATAGCAAGCTCTGCCTTTGAAAGATCAAATCCTTCGGGAGCCTTGAAGGCTACTGCATTTTCATCGAAGGAGCAAACAATAAGAGCCTTCTGACCGTCAAGGTGACGGGAATATACAAAAAGAGATTTACTGTTCTTATAATGCTCCTTATATGAGCCGTAAATCATAAGATCATTTTCTTTTCTGAACTTTATAAGCTTTCTGTAGAAGTTAAGAATGGAGTTGGGATCATTCTCAGCTTCTTCCACATTGATTTCCTTATAGTTGGGGTTAATATGGAACCAAGCTTCGTCAGCTGTTGTAAAGCCGGCATTCTTATCGGCACTCCACTGAACGGGAGTTCTTGCATTGTCACGGGAGGCATACTGAGC
>JAZNAI010000218.1:0-9468 GCA_045586465.1 Acutalibacteraceae bacterium
ATAAATTGAAATGTTTTTCAATATTTTAAGCAAGCAGGGATTTTCATTAAAAGAATTAAAAGTAAAAAACTTTATTTTATGACCCTGTTAAAGAATTATCAGAACAACTGATAAACTAAGCAAAAACAACTCCGTTAGTAAAAACATATCACTAACGGAGTCATTTTTTTATTCATTACAAAATTCCATCGGGTCAACATCCAACTGTTTGCAGATTTTTATTATCACATCAAAGGATGCACCACCGACATCACGGGACAGTAAGGTCATAAGAGTGCTGTATGGGATATCGGCTTCAATGGCAAATTGTCTTAAACTCGTGTACTGGTCTAAAATCAGGTTTCTGAGTTTTTGTTCTCTGCTCATTTTGGTTCCTCTACAACAATAACTCTGATACCCGTATCTTCAAGAGCAGTAATCTGTTCTTCGACACAGTCCCAGTCGGTAATAACCATATTGAATTCGTTGGCACCGCAGACCTTTACAAAAGAATTTACACCGACTTTTGCACTCGGCATCAGAAGACATTTCTTTCTGCTGTTTTTTAGAACAGTCCTCTGAAATGTCGCAGTTTCATCCGAACCGTTGGAAAGTCCGAAATCTGCAGTTAATCCTGAACCTGTGATAAAACAAACATCAAAGTGCAGCTTGCTGACAAAATCTATTGCAAATGTGTCAACAAGTGAACCGCTTTTTCGCATTTTTCCGCCCGCGATATAAACATCAATATTTTCAAACTCTCTCAGTTCTTTTGCAAAATCAACACTGTTTACAACTACCGTGAAATGAATATTTTTCGGCAGAAGTGATATGACAATGTGTCCGAATGAACCGCTTGTAAGATAAACGATGTCATTTTCCTTGATTTCCTTAACCGCAATTTCTGCAATTGCTTTGTAATTAGGGAATATCGTCATATTATCATATTGACGGTTCAAGGGTGGTCTTACACTGACCTGACTTAAAACGATTGCACCGCCGTGAGTTCGTTTGCAGATACCTTTCTGCTCAAGAAGCCGTAAATCACGCCTTGCAGATTCATCCGAGATTCCGTATTTTTCAGTTATTTCGGCAATTGTAATTTTACCGTTCAGCTTGATTATATCTGATATTTCCTGATGTCGTTCTTCCATAAACATAAGAAAAACCTCCGTAATATTAGTTTATCGGCTCCGATGATATTATAATACAACACAATCGGTAATAAATCAATATTTTCGGCAATCGGATTTGCGTATATTTAACAATTGCCCTCACGGGAAGCGAGGGCAAAAAAACTGTTATTTTCAAATATCTTTTTTGCGGTTTTTGTATATACCGAATGCGGAAATACCGGCAATTATAAGCATTACAAAAAGAAGCGGAAGATTAAAGATTCTATCAGAAACAAAAATAGCGGTTGGTCCGTCGGCACCGCCTATTATTGCGATACTTGAATTGATGTCATACATCGAACAAATGTAATATATATACCGTATAAGACCGCTTATCAAAACACACAGAGAAACAGCCAAGGAAGCAATAAAAACCGATCTTCGTGTTTTTCTGCGGGCTTCATTCTGCTGTGCTATCTGCTTATTGATAATTTCAAGCTTTGAAGACAGAATTTTAAGCTCGGAGTCCTCATCCGGCTTTACTGTTTCATCCAGAAGAATACTGACAGAGGTGTCAAGCTCCTCTGCAATAATAATCAGCATCTCCGAGTCGGGAACGGACAAGCCGTTTTCCCACTTTGACACAGTCTGTCTTACTACATTCAGCTTTGCTGCAAGCTCATCCTGGGATAAGCCCTTTGATTTCCGAAGATTTTTAATATTGTCACTTAACATAAGCGGTGACCTCCTTGTAAATATAATTTCATTGATAATTGTATTTACATTCCTTCGTTGCATCAAGCAATGAATATTAACATCCGTTAATCTGCAGAAAAAGCTATAGCCGAATGTAAAAAATCAATAAAGATACCACTTTTCAGAGTATTCCTGCCATTCTTTTACTCTTTGTCTGTGCTTTTCCAAAAATGAATTCACGTTGAAATCATCGGCAAAAACATCGGCATTTCCCAAGAGATATACAATATCGTGATATATTTCAAATTCCTTATGTGTCCGTTTTACGGCATCAAGAATTCTTATACCTGTTTCAAAAGGTCTGAAGGTATTCCTGTCCGTTATATGAAACTGAATTCCGTGACAGAAGGCATCCTTATAATCTGAAAAGGTCGGTATAAATGAACAGGGTCTCAGAATCACACCGTCAGCTTTTCCTATACGTTCAATTATTTTTTCGCTGTCAAGCCACGGTGCACCTATCATTTCAAAGGGCTTGGTCGTTCCTCTTCCCTCGCTGATATTGGTATCCTCAAAAATGCAGTTACCGATATAGCAGAAAGCAGCATCAACAGTAGGGATATTCGGTGACGGCTGAATAAATACAAGGTCCGTATCATCATAATACATTTCCCTTTTCCAGCCCTCCATCGGAATAACAGTAAGATTACATCCGATGCCCTCTGTTTCATTCATCATAAGGGCAAATTCACCTATTGTAAGAGCAGCTCTTGTGGGAGTAGGGAATCTTCCCGTAAAGGAAGCATAGCCTCTCTCAAGAACAGTCCCCTCTGCCTTAATTCCGCCTAAGGGATTGGGACGGTCCAGCACCACAAACCTTACTCCGTTTTGTGCGCAAAGCTTCATAGCATCGGTCATTGTATACTGATAGGTATAAAACCGTGCACCAACATCCTGAATATCATAAATCACGGTATCAAGAGAGGATAGGATTTTTTCGGCTTCCGTAACATCTTCTGTGAATAAGCTGTAAACGGGAAGTCCCGTTTTTTCATCGGTGTAAAAGCCGATGTCATCCCCTGCCTGACGGTCGCCTCTTACACCGTGCTCGGGGGCAAAAAGGGCAACAAGATTACACATTTCACTTAATAAATCTGCAGTTGAGGTAAGTTCCCGCAGTACTCCCGTGTGATTGGTTATAAGTCCGCATTTCCCTTCAAAACTGTATCCGTCACGTCTGATAATATCAGCACCGCACAAAACCTTGTATTTCATATTACACCGCCGTTCTTATTCATTCTCATAAAACAAGCTTTCGGATAATAAAAAAGTATTTCAACTATTATTCTAAACAACAACCCTCAATCGGTCAACAACAAAAATATCACCTTAATTTTGTACAACTTCACATCTTTATAATTCCGCATATTGCTGTATAATGGAATTGTAAAGTCTATTTCTGCAAGGAGGAAACGCTATGTGGGAAAAATTTGTGGCATTTTTTATGTCCATAATTATGGGAATACTGTCATTATTCGGACTTGAGCATTTGGTTGACGGAGGAATAAAAGAAATGGAAAACATTTCATACGGTACACACGAAAGACAGGTGCTTGACCTTTATCTCCCCGAGGATTTATCGGACGTAACAGGCCTCGTGCTTTGTATTCACGGCGGTGCGTGGATAGGCGGCGACAAGAGTGCTTATACGGATTCGGCAAAGGACCTGTGCAAGAATATGAATATCGCTACGGCAACTGTTAATTACCGTTATTTGTCTGAAAGTGTCACCATGTCCGATATAATTGATGACATTGATGCGGCAGTTGCAAAAATCAAAGAACTCGGCAAGGAAAAAGGTACCGACATCAACAAAATGCTTCTTACGGGACATTCCGCAGGCGGTCACCTTTCAATGCTTTATGCCTACAGCAAAGCTGACACGGCGGCTGTCACACCTGCGGCGGTTGCAAATTTCAGCGGTCCTACGGATTTGAATGACAAAAATTATTTTGTAAACAATGACCTCGGAACGGAAAATGTGCTTATTCTCGTTTCGTTTGCAACAGGCAAAAAAATAACACTTGATAATTTTGAGGACAGCAAAGCTGATTTAGACAGAACCTCTCCTCTTTATTACGTAAATGAAAGCACCGTTCCTACAATTATATGCCACGGAATGAAGGATACTGTTGTGCCATACTCAAATGCGGTTGCACTTGATGCAAAGCTGACGAAGCTCGGTGTTACTCACGAATTTATTTCTTATCCCAATTCCGGTCACGGTCTGGAAAGCGATAAAGAGCAGGCAAGCTATGCCGACGAGCTTATGGTGAAATATCTGAACGAATATGTTCTTAAATAATTAGCCTGCGGAGCTGTGAAAAAATTTTTTGCAGCTCCGTTTTTATTGACATTAAGCAGAGCTTTATTTATAATGGTTGCATACGAAACTGTTGCGTGTGCAACTATTTTTTTTCAGAGGTACACTATGTCAAAATTTATGAAAATGCTCAATAACATCAGCCGCTCACAGGCTATTTACAGAAGCAGTAAAATTTCGGCAGACGATCTGCAAAGCACTCACTATGCCTACGTGCTCAGCGTATGCCGTGAGCCCGGACACTCTCAAGAGGATATTGCAAGGGAGCTTTGTGTCAACAAAAGCACGGCGGCAAGAAATATTAATTATCTTGAGGAAAGGGGCTATGTTACAAGACAGCCATTCCCCAATGACAAAAGACAGCTTTCTGTGTACCCCACAGAGAAAATGCTCGCAGTCCTTCCCGAAATCAGAAATGCTTCAAAGGAATGGATGAGCCTTTTATCGGAGGGTATTCCCGAAGATGAGCTTGAAATTTTCAACTCGGTACTGAGCCGTATGCAGGAAAAGGCAAGAGAAATCATTGAAAAGGGGGAAGCTGTTAAATGAAGTGGGTATTATCGTATCTGAAATCACTTTCGGGACGTATTGCCGTGGGTATTACAATCAAAATAATCGGTACCGTGGCAGAGCTTATCATTCCTTTTCTTTTAAGCTACATTCTTGAAAACGTAATTGAATCAAACAATGTCGGCAGAATAGTTTTTTACGGTGTGTTAATGGCTCTGTGTGCAATTACTGCCAGTCTCGGCAATATTATTGCAAACCGTATGGCAGCAAAAACCACAATGCTTTTTGCCACATCAATGAGAAGGAATCTTTTTTCAAAAACCCTTTTTCTTTCCGCAAGAAGCACCGACCGATTTACAATCCCCTCTCTCGAATCAAGAATAACAACCGACACCTACAACGTACAGAATTTTATAGGTATGATGCAAAGAATGGGCATTCGTGCACCGATTCTTCTTTTAGGAGGCAGTATCATCACCCTTCTTATGGACAGAAAGTTAGCCCTTGTTATGATAGCAACTCTTCCATTTATTTTTGCCGTTGTATACAGCATTTCCCGTATGGGCGTGCCCCTTTATACAAGAGTTCAGCAGGCTGTTGACTCTATGGTAAGAGTAGTCCGTGAGGACGCACAGGGTATACGTGTGATAAAGGCTCTGTCTAAGGTTAATTATGAAAACAACCGCTACGACCGAGCAAATAAGATGCTTAAGGCAAGAGAAACAAAAGCAGGCACTATAATGGGTATCGTAAATCCCGTTATGACACTTTTGATGAACATTGGCATTGTGGCTGTTATTGCCGTAAGTGCATATTTTGTTTCCACGGGACAATCCTCTGCAACCACGGTTATTGCCTTTATGCAGTACTTCACCCTTATTTCAATGGCGATGATGTCACTTTCAAGAATGTTCGTTATGTATACCAAGTGTGCAGCCTCGGCAAAAAGAATTTCTACGGTATTAGAGGAAGAAAACGAGCTTAAAATTACAGCGGATGACGGCAGAAACAGCTGCGAAAACCATATTTCCTTTGAAAACGTATCCTTTTCATATCTCGGCAAGGCAAAGAACTTAAAGGATATATCCTTTTCCCTGAAGAAGGGTGAAACACTCGGCATCATCGGTGCTACGGGAAGCGGAAAATCCACAATTCTCCGTCTTCTTATGCGATTTTACGATGCTGACGAGGGTGTTATCAGAATAAACGGCAGGGATGTGCGCTCATACACAAGAGAAGAGCTGACATCTTTGTTCGGCGTGGTTTTTCAGAACGATTTTCTGTATGCCGATACAATAGAGGAAAATATACGCTTCGGACGTGATATTTCCTTTGAAGATATAGTAAGTGCAACAAAAACTGCTCAGGCACACGATTTTATCACTTCTTTTCCGGACGGATTTTCCCACAGCGTTTCCACAGGCGGCACAAATCTCTCGGGCGGGCAAAGACAAAGAGTGCTTATTTCCCGTGCACTTGCAGGGAAGCCCGAAATTCTTATTCTTGACGACTCCTCCTCAGCTCTTGACTACAAGACTGATGCAGCGCTCAGAAGCGCACTTTCGCAGGCTCTTCCCGATTCTACAGTTATAACCGTAGCCCAGAGAGTCAGCTCCGTGAAAAACTGCGACCTTATTCTCGTTATTGAAAACGGTGAAATTATAGGCAAAGGGAAGCACGATGAGCTTATGGAAAACTGCCCGGAATATAAGGAAATCAGCGATTCTCAGATGGGAGGTGCCTTCCTTGACTGATAAGAAAATGAAGTCTAAAAACAAAAAAGGTATTTTTATAAGACTTAGCAAATACGTTTTAGAGCAATGGCCGTTATTCATTTTAGCTATATGCCTGACATTGGTCTCAAATCAGCTGTCCCTTATGGGACCGAGATATTCGGGAGCGGCTATTGATGCAATAGAATTCGAAACGGGAGTGGACTTTCCTGCAGTATGGGAAAACATTGTGCTTATGCTCGGCTGTTATGTAATCTCGGCAATTCTGTCATACGTACTCTCATTGGTTATGATGCACTTAAGCCAGAGAATAATTTACAAGATGAGAAAACAGGTTTTTGAAAAGCTCACTACCCTTCCCGTAAATTTCTTTGACACTCACGCAACGGGCGACATCATAAGCCATTTATCCTACGATATAGACACCATCAACAGCACTCTTTCACACGACCTTGTGCAGATACTTACAAGCATTTATACCGTTGTGGGCTCCCTTGTTTTTATGTGGCAGATATCAAAGCCCATGATTCTGATTTTTGCCCTGACTGTTCCCGTGTCGTTACTTTTTACAAGATACCGTTCAAAAAAGGTTCGTCCCCTTTTCAGCAGAAGAGCAAAAAAATACGGAGAATTAAACGGCTTTGCAGAGGAAATGCTCACGGGCTCACGGACAATTTCCGCATACGGCCGTCAGGACGTAATATCATCAAGATTCAACAAAATCAACGGTGAGGCTATGGATGCCTTTTATAAGGCAGAATACAATGCCGCACTTCTTTTCCCCACAATCAATTTAATCAACAACATCTCCCTTACCCTTGTTGCGGTAATGGGCGGAATACTTTATATGTATTCGCAGAACGGTACTGTTCTTGCAACGTCAGCCTTCTTTATAACGCTTGGCGGTGTTGCACAGTTTGTTCAGTATTCAAGAAAATTTGCAGGTCCCATAAACGAGTTTTCAAATATTCTTCACGAGATTCAGTCAGCCTTTTCTGCGGCAGAGCGTGTTTTCAGAATTCTTGACGAGGAGCCCGAGAAAGAAGATGCGGCAGATGCAAAGGAATTGACGGAGGTAAAGGGAGACGTAAGTCTTCGGGACGTAACCTTCGGCTATACCGAGGATAAAATTGTACTTAAAAACGTATCCGTATCGGCAAAGAAGGGACAGACCGTAGCAATCGTAGGTCCCACGGGAGCTGGCAAAACCACAATCATAAATCTCCTTATGCGCTTTTACGACCATCGTAAGGGTGAAATTCTCATTGACGGAATCCCCTCAATTGACATAAAGCGTGAAGACCTTCGTCTTGCATTCAATATGGTCCTTCAGGACACCTGGCTTTTCTGCGGTACAATCTACGACAACATCGTTTACGGCAGAGAGGATGCCACTCCCGAAGAGGTATATAAGGCGGCAAAATCCGCAAAAATTGACTCCTACATAAAAAGCCTTCCCGACGGCTACGATACCGTGCTTTCAGATGACGGTGTGAATATATCAAAGGGTCAGAAGCAGCTCATTACCATTGCCCGTGCATTCCTTTCAAAGGCACCCATCCTTATTCTTGACGAAGCGACCTCAAACGTTGACTCACGTACCGAAATACAGATACAGAATGCAATGACGGCACTTATGGAAAACAAAACCTGCTTCATTATCGCACACAGACTTTCCACAATTCAGAATGCGGATACCATTCTGGTTGTAAAGGACGGTACGATTATTGAGCAGGGTAATCACAATGAGCTTATTGAAAAACGAGGCTTCTATTACTCGCTTTACCATTCGCAGTTCAATTGATACTGACATTAATAAACTTTTCTGAGGTGAACTACATTGAATATAAAACTAATCGGTGACCCGAAAATCGTTATGACGAACACAGAAAGCCATCACGCATATTTTGCCTGGCCCACAATAGCAAAGCTTCAGAACGGCAGAATCTGTGTCGGTGCTTCGGGCTACAGAGTCGAACACATCTGCCCCTTCGGTAAGGGTGTTCTGGCATTCAGCGATGATAACGGTGAAACCTACTCGAAGCCCGTACCCGTTATTGATACTGTGCTTGATGACAGAGACGTAGGGCTTTGTGTTTTCGGTAAAAGCGGTCTAATAGCAACTTCTTTTAATAATACCCTTCAATTTCAGAGAGAAAATATGCCGCAAACAGAGGAATGCTTCAATTACATAAATTCCGTTTCTCCCGAAGATGAAGAAAGAGATCTGGGTATCAGCTTCAGAATCAGTAACGCCTGCGGTGAAACCTGGAGTAAAATTTATAAATCCCCCGTATCCTCCCCTCACGGTCCGATGGAACTTCGTGACGGCACCGTTTTATGGATAGGAAGACGGCTCGGCGAACAGAATCATATTGAAGCACATATAATAAACACCGAAAACGGAGAAATGACATTGCTCGGCGATATGGGGATATATAAGTATAGCGAATTTGATGATATCCCCTTTTACGAGCCTCATGCAATAGAACTCCAAGACGGAAAAATAATCTGCCATCTTCGTGCCGAAGGCAAGGATGATTCATATCTGACTCTTTTTCAGACTGTCTCTTCTGACGGCGGCAAAACATGGAGCAAGCCCGTACAGATTATAAAGGATGATGACGGCGCCCCCGCACATCTTTTTATGCACTCCTCAGGCACTCTGATTTCAACCTTTTCTCACAGAATGAAGCCTTACGGGATATGGGCAATTTTCAGTAAGGACGGCGGTGAATCCTGGAGTGATGCAAGTGTCATTTTTGAGGGTAAGGATACTGATGACCTCGGTTATCCTTCAACAATAGAGCTTTCTGACGGCAGTATGATTACAGCATTCTATTCGAGAGAAAATGACTTTGTCCCTGCAGTTATAATGCAGCAGAAATGGGCTTTTGAAAAATAAAAAATACAATGATTTGTCAAACTAAGTGCAACACTTTTTAATCGAATCCTCAAATAAATCCAAAGGTTTTTGATAATTTAAAACTTTCTTAGGCCTGGCGTTAATTAACGCCAGGTTCTTTTTTAATGTTGCTGGACTTACTCTTGA
>JAZNAI010000219.1:0-3496 GCA_045586465.1 Acutalibacteraceae bacterium
GGATACCTGCGCACCTGCATGATAATTTTCCCTTGTAAAATACTTCATTTTGCTATCATAATACTCAGCCTTTTCGGAAAGTGACATTTCCTTTAATTCTATACGTGAAAGCCCCTTGTCCGTTGCTACCCAGTATTCGGAGTTGTCACTCTTCACGGCAACGTCAACTGCCCTTTCAGATGCAAGATATCTGCCCTTACCGAGGAATCTTGTCTTCCAGCCGTTAACAACATAAAGACCGATTTCTGTTGCGATATAAAAGGTATCATCCGTTCCGAAAACAATTCTGTTAACAGGACATTTCGGGAAGAAATCAAAATCATCTGGAGTCAGCCATTCACTCTTTCCGTCATAAAGGTATACGCCCTCATCGGTACCGAGCCAGACGTTTCCGAGTGAGTCACCGGTAAGTGTTCTGATTCCTGAGGGAGCCTTGCACATAGAGGGCATAAGAGTGCTCCAGCGGGGGCGCTTGCCGTGAAGCACTAAAAGTGCCTTGGGACAGGCGGCAAACACCTCTCTGTCGCCGAATGCTGTCATAGCGTGAGTACTCTCAAAATCAAAGCCCTGGAATCTTACGAATTCCTCTCCTGCAAGTCTGTAGCAGGCCGAGGGTGTTGCAAGCCATATATCACCGTTACCGTCGGAATCAATATCAACCACCTTATCGGTAAAGCTCTGTCTTTTTGCAACGGTAAAATTCCTTACCGTATAGACAGCCTCTGTTGTTCCTGCAAATAAGATACCGTCAGCCTCAAAGAGAGCAGTAACCTCCTCAGAAATTCCCTCAATAACAGAAATTTCGCCGTCCTTAAAATATGCAAGTCCCTTATCGGTACCCGCAAAAAGCACGTCACCGAGGTAGCACAGTCTCGTTACGTTATCGGACGGAAGTCCCTTGCCTACGGTAAAAAGAGTTCTTATTTTCTGCGGAGTTTTCTTTGTTTTAATTGAATAATGCTTCATATCTCTTCTCCTTTTTACGAAAAACACCTGTCCGTGAAATATTTCACACAGACAGGTGATATATCAGCTTATTTTCCGAGGAACTGGGGAAGGAATTCTCTGTGAGCGTCCTTCATTTCCTCATAGCAGTCTCTTGACTTCTTAAAGTCTCCGATAAGAGGATGCACCATCATAGCGTTGTAAGCGGCACGGTCGTCACCGTTCATACCTGCCTCAACGGTGTACTTTTCGTATGTCTTCACAACCTGCATAAGTCCTTCAATGTGACGGTTCCAGGTAGGTCTTACGGGCACGGGCTTAGCTCCGTCTGCACCGATTCTTGCAGCAACCTCAACTACGTCATTATCGTGCATAAAGGGAAGAGTTCCGTTATTGAGCACGTTTACAACGTGAACATCATTCTTGTCATTTGCGATTGAATCAATAAGTGAGCAAGCTGCAAGTGAATACTTGTGACCGCCTCTCTTGTCAAGAAGTGCGGGCTTTATGCAAAGCTCCTCATCCTGATACATCTTAAGAAGCTGTTCTTCAATATCCATACAAACCTGAGCACGGCTCTTCTTGTCTTCCTTAAGATGCTTTATCTTATCCTCACGGTTATAGTAATACTGAAGATAGGATGAAGGCCAGCCGCCGCAGGCACGAAGGCAATCAGGGTCAAAGCCGTCATCAACGATGTTAGCCATAACCTTGGGTGCAAAGCCCTCGTCAAAGAGCTTATAAAGTACATCCTCACCGTCCTTCATAACGGAGGTAATCCAGCTTAAGTGGTTAAGTCCGAGATAGGTAACCTCAGCGTCCATACCTACTGCTTCCTTAACGTCGTCAATCATATCAATGGGTACATTGCAAAGACCGATACACTTAACCTTGGTGTTATTAAGAACGAAGTCTGTGATAATACCCGAGGGATTTGTGAAGTTGATAAGCCATGCATCGGGGCAGAGCTCTTCAATCTTCTTACAGATGTTTCCGATTACGGGAATTGTACGGAGTGCCTTGAAAAATCCTCCGATACCCGTTGTTTCCTGACCGATAAGACCGTACTTTACGGGGATAGATTCGTCAAGATAACGGCAAGGAAGCTTACCTACTCTTATCTGTGTAACAACGAAATCTGCACCGGGAAGAGCATCGTCAAGGTTATCTGTCATTATAACCTCTGTGTCCATTCCTGCAGCCTTAATCATTCTCTCGCAAAGAGAGCCTACAATATTTCTCTTTCTGTCGTCAATGTCCATAAGAACAAGACGCTTTAATTTAAGAGAATCCTGTCTCTGTAAAAAGCCGTCCACAAGCTCGGGGCAATAGGTACTGCCGGAACCTATTACGGTAACATTAATTTCCTTCATATCTGTTTCCTCCTTATCAGTCCTCAAGCATCCAGTTGATGCATCCCATTACGGGTGCTACCTGAAGCTTTATAAATTCAAGATTCTTGCCGCTTATTTCCTCTGTTCTCTTAATAAGCTTGTTTACGTATACGTCAGAGGGAAGCTTACAGTGCATTGAGCCCGAAAGCACAACCTGAATTTTATCTCCTTCAAACACCTGATTTCTTATATGTGCACAGATAAACTGAGCGCCTCTTTCTGCCATTTCGTCAGCAATTTCAAGTGCTGCCGCATCGCCGTTGTTAAGTGCCTCAAAGAATATATCAAGCATATCTCTTACAATGTCGTCTCCCTCTTCCTCCATGGGAGCAATAAGAGAAAGAACGCCGTCACGGTCCTTGGTGATTCCGAACTTTTCGACAATCTTGTCGGTCATTTCGGTTTCCTTTATCTTAAGGCACACATCGTCATAGAGCTTGCCGAAGGTCTGACGTGCAATCCAATGTCCGCCGCCTACGTCTCCTGAAAGAACGCCGAAGCCGCCGACCTGTAAAAGCTTACCGTCCGAGCCTACTGAATTACAGCACGTACCCGTACCGCAGTTATAGCCGATACCTGCCTTGCCGGTAAGTCCTGCCTTAACAACTATAAAGCCGTCGTTATAAATTGAAAAAGGCACGTTGAGACCGAGCTTTTTAAGCTCCTCGGTCATTTCGTCACACTGGTACTGATGGTCAATACCTGCGAGAGCCATAAGAATATGAGTAATATCGGATAATTCGAGATTATTTTCCTTAAGAAGAGCGTTTATACCGCCCATAATAATTCCTGCAGCCTCGGGAATTGCACCCTCGAGGTTTTCGTGGTTACTGCCAGCAGTCTTAACTGTTGAAAGCATTTCCTTCTTTTCATTAAAAAGAGCGTACTGAGTTTTTGTACCGCCGCCGTCAACACCAATATAAAAGCTCATTTATTTATCCTCCTCATCGGTAAAGAAGTCCTCACATACCTCTTCAAGGCAGTAAACACCTCTTCTGTAATCCTCACGGTCAATCCACATACCGTTTGTGAAATCGGGAACTGCAACGGGAAGAACGCCCATAGCAACGCTCTGCACGGAAAGACAGGTAATTGCCATCCATGCAGCCGTATCATAAACGCCAATGGGAGGCTGAGAGCCTACCTGACAGGCATCA
>JAZNAI010000220.1:0-8383 GCA_045586465.1 Acutalibacteraceae bacterium
CTCACGAAGCTTCAGAAGTGTCTCTGTGTTATAAACGCAGAAGCCGGGATGCATCTCAAGTGCAATCTTGTTTACGCCGTGAGCCTTTGCGAATTCAACAAGATTCTTCCAATAGGGAATAAGCACCTCATTCCACTGCCAATCGAGAATATCGAGGAAGTCGTTGGGCCAGGGGCAGGTTACCCAGTTGGGATACTTTGCACCCTCGTGGTCACCGGGGCAGCCTGAGAAGGTGTTGATCTGATGAAGACCTAATTTCTCAGCAAGTAAAATTGCATTTCTTATTACCTTGTCAGCCTCTGCAGCCTCTTCCTTATTGGGATGCACGGGGTTAGCGTGGCAGGAAAGAGCAGAAATCTGAACGTTGTACTTCTTAATAAGAGCACAGAACTCTTCAAAAGCCTTTTCGTCATTAAGGAGCACCTCGGGGTCTGCGTGAGCATTTCCCGGATAACCGCCGACACCGATTTCAACCATTTCGATGCCGAGACTTGTAAAGTATTTCAGCGCCTCTTCAAGAGAGAGGTTGCTTAAAAGTGTAGTGAAAACACCTAATTTCATTATATTTCCTCCGATTCTATATCGTAGGGGCGGGGTTGCCCCGCCCGCCGTATAACATATGTAACTGAATTTACAATAAAATTTCAACACTTCATAACGGTAGGGGAGACCCCTCCCCTACCGAACAAGCCGAAGTTAATTTACATTGGCCTTGAGCCACTCCATACTTCTTGCAATGTCGGAAAGTCCGTCGGGCTCGGGATCGTCATTTTCAAGAATGAGCCATTCGATGCCGTTGTCCTTTGCAGCCTTAACGACTGTGGCAAGGTCATTATTGCCTTCACCTAAAGCCATAGGATGTCCGTCAATACCGTCCTTTATGTGAAGATGGGGAATTATATCCTTATACTCTGAAATAAGAGCATAGTTATCCTTGCCTGCGTGGAATGACCAGTATGTATCAATCTGCATATGGCAGGCAGCAGCCAGTCTTTCAAAAATCGTACCGGGCACGGTATTGAAAAGAGGCTCTGAGAATTCCTGAGTATGATTGTGGAAATAAACTGCGATTCCCTCTTCGGCAGCCTTCTTGTCGGCTCCGCCCATAATCTCAATAACCTCGTTAAGGCTTGTTTCAGTCTCGGTATCGGCACCGCCGATACCGAGAGTCTTTGCGCCGATGGTCTTTCCGAAGCGAAGAGTCTCGGGGAGATTTTCGGGACGGAAATCATTAAGTCCCATATGTGCGCCGACAGCCACAAGACCGATTTCGTCAAGGTGAGCCTTCAGCTCCTCTGCAGAGTAGCCGTGGAATCCTGCAAACTCAACGCCGTCAAAGCCGAGAGCCTTGACCTTTTTAAGAATATCAATAAAGTTCTCACCGTTTTCCATATGGTGGCGGAGAGAATATAACTGAACAGCAAGCTTCATCTTATTTCTCCTCAGTCTTCAAAATAAACAGCCTTGCCTGTCTTTGCGGATTCATAGGTAGCTTCAAGAATTCTTGTTACGCAAAGAGCCTGCTCGGGAAGAACGCAAGGATCTGTGTCTGTAAGGATAGCATTGATCCACTGATACATATCAAGCTCGGAAGCATCACCCTTCTTTCCGTCATAGAAAGCAACACCGCCTGCATCAAGGTTGGGAACCTCAATTGTCTGTCTGCCGTGCTTAACCTTGTTTACACGAACGTCGTCACCCTTTGTTGTAACACCGCCGTCTGTACCGCAAAGAGTGAAGCAGGCCTCATTTGCATCTGCAACGTTAAGTGCCCATGAAGACTCAAGCATAATAACTGCGCCGTTCTTCATAACGATGTGACCGAAGGCTGAATCCTCAACTGTGAACTTTTCGGGATCCCAGTCGCCCCATGCGTTAGCTGTGTTTGTCTGGTCAGCAAGCTTTCTGAAGGTGTTACCGACAACCATCTTGGGCTCGTAGTTGTCCATCATATAAAGTGTAAGGTCGAGAGCGTGTGTACCGATATCAATAAGGGGACCGCCGCCCTGCTCATATTCATTAAGGAAAACACCCCAGGTGGGAACAGCTCTGCGGCGGATAGCGTGTGCCTGAGCATAGTAAATCTCACCGAATTCATTTTCCTTACAAGCTGACTTAACGTAAAGGTTTTCGGTGCACTGACGGTTCTGATAGCCGATTGTAAGCTTCTTGCCGGTTCTCTTTGCAGCCTCAAGCATAGCCTTGCCTTCAGCATAGGTCTTTGCCATAGGCTTTTCGCACATAACGTGCTTGCCTGCTTCAAGTGCATCTATAGTAATGAAGGAATGGGAACGGTTGGGAGTACAAACGTGAACAACGTCAATTGTCTCGTCCTTGAGAAGCTCCTTGTAGTCCTCATAAACCTTTGCATCCTCTGTACCGAACTTCTTAGCGGCAGCCTCGGCTCTTTCAAGAACGATGTCGCAGAAAGCAACCAATTCGTGCTTGTCGTCAAGCTTCTTGAGGTTGGGCATATGCTTGCCGTTTGCAATACCGCCGCAGCCGATAATACCGATTCTTAATTTTTTGTCCATAATAATTTCCTCCGTTCAGGTTTATTATCAAATTTACAAAATGTTGTATAACCGAAAAAAATTACACAGCCATACACCTTCATTATATATATTAAAATTTTGATATTCAAGTTAAATATCCGATTGCAAAAAAAATTTGAAGCCTCTGTTTTTGTATATCTTGCACAACATTTGTCCCGAGATTATATTTTGTAAACCAAAAGTATCAAAATTTTGTTATTTCCTGTTCTCCGAAAAAATATAATCTGCATATTCTGAATAAAAAAAAGGAGCCGTAAAACTACAGCTCCTGAAATTCAGTTATTCACGTCCACAATTGCCGTTTCGGGAAGATTTGTTGAGCGTATTGCACCTATGTGCATTGCTCCGCCCGAGGTACGAAGAGTAACCTTAATGAATTTATCGGGCTCGGGACGGGACAATTCACCCGTCACGGAATTCTGCTTCCATACGTTTGAGTTTATAAGTCCCACGGTAAGAGTTACCGAATCACCCTTTTTTTCGGCATCCGTGACCCTCGGTGTATAGAAGGGCTCAATTGCCGTAAGGGGAATGAAATAACAGCCCTTTTCGGCGTTATATGAAAACTCGTAGCCGTAGCCCGTAACACTTGTGTGCACTATGGGCTTGTCCGTGCCGAAATACCTCGTATATGCCGCCTCAACGTCCGCAACGGGTAAAGCCAGCTCACCCGTGGAGTAGTCATATCTGTCGGGCTCAAAATCCGCACCGATGATGCTCCATACGGCAATTTCGATAAGCTCCCCTGAGGAAGCCGCCGTAATATCGTCAAAGGTCGCAGGGTCAACAGCCGCAACGGCTATAAGAAACTCATTGTAAGCTTCAAATTCACGGTTTTTCTTCTCTTCACCCTGAGCCTTTACGAAATTCACCCCCGTAAGAATACAGAAGCCGAATCCGATAAGTGAAAAAACAACCGCCAGCAGTCCGAAAAAGAAGCTGAACCGCTTTTTTGATTCCGTTCTTTTTCTGTTTTCAAGCTCTCTTAAATAAGCCTCTTTATTTTCAAGAAGAGGATTACCCTCGTATATATTGTTATCCATAAGCTTCTTCCTTTATATACCTAAATAGGGTCTCGGATTTACACGGTTACCGTTTACACGGACCTCAAAATGAAGATGGGGACCCGTTGAATAACCCGTTGAGCCGACCCTTGCAATGGGCTCGCCTGCAGCCACAATCTGCCCGGGCACCACCATAAGGGAGTTTGCAAGACAGTGTGCATAAAGGGTCTGAAGACCGCCGCCGTGGTCAATGATAACGTAATAGCCGTAGCTTGAATGTGTGCCTGCAACAATAACCGTACCCTGCGCTACCGCAATGATTGATTTTCCGAGGCTGGTGCCGGGAGCATTTCCCATACCGAGGTCAAGTCCTGCGTGAAGCTTGCCCCAACGGTAGCCGTAGTCGGAGTTTATTCCGTATGCACCGATTATGGGCCAGAGGAATATTCCGCCCATGGAATTGGAGTATGCCTCGTCAAGAGGCTTGGTGCCAATCTGCACACGCTGAGGAACGGGCTTTGTTACGTTAAGACGGGAAATCTCCTTTGAGGACACCTTTTTCCCCCCCTGAGTTGTCACAAGGCTCGTTACCTGGTCACGGCCCTTTTTACCCTCCGAAAGCACACGCTCGGTACCGCTGTAAAGGGCATTTGTCTTTATTTCAATTACTTCGAAATCCGTTTCCTCTGCGGAAACTTCCGCACGGACCTCCTTCACGGTAAGAAGAATATCCTGCTCGTAAACCTTGATTTCGGTATCCTTTTCAAGCTCCGGGGAATCCTCAGAAAGTCCGTTGAGAGAAATAAGCTCCTCCTCGGTCATACCGTACCTCAGAGCCACGGACTGCAGAGTATCTCCGTCCGTCACCTTGTAAACGGCAGCTCTTCTTTCACCGCCCTCAAGAGCCTTCTTAAGCTCCGAGGCACTCATAATCAGCTTTTCGCCGTAAAGCCCCTGACGGAATTCAATTTCCTCGGCAAAGGAAAGGGCAAATACACCCTCCTTTTTGTAGGGCTCAAGAAGTCCTTCCATTACCTGCCTGCCCTCAGCCTCGCTTCTGACAGCGCCGAGAAGTCTTCCGTCAACAAAAATACCGCAGGCAGAAACGCCCTCGCCCGTGCTTTTTTCCAGAAGCCTGTCACGGAGAGTATCTGCACCCGTAAGGGAATTCTTATCCTTTATTGCAAGTGAATAGGTGACGGGGGGAAGGGATGCATTCCTGTCTGCAATAAAAAGAATCTCACGGGCGGAATTCTTCGCCTCAATAAAGCCGCTCTCATCCGCTACGAAGCCGAGGGTCTCCCCTTCCGAGGAAATTTCAAGGCAAAGGGTTTTACCCGACAGCACGTTAAGGCTTATAAGCACGCAGAAGGCCATCACAAGAGGAAGAAGCCACAGGGCTATGTTTTTCGGTGTATATTCGTATCTTCTCAGAGCCTTTTTTATATAGTAAAAAATTACAGACGGCAGAGAGAAGGGATGGGTAAACATAATCTTAAGGCACTTTTTACCTGCCCTTATAACGTCGTTTGCGTAACGTCTTGAGGACACATGTGCCGGTGCAAAGAAAACAATAACGCAGAATGCAAGCATCCGAAGCGCTCTTTTTGCATTTTTATATATAAAGCGCAGAGGTCTTCTGAAAACGGAATTAAAGAAAAGCTTCACCGTATCGGCATAAGCCTCACCGAATGCCGCAATAATATCATAAAACGCCCCGAAAGCCGAATTTCCGTTCATTCAGATTTTCCCTCCTTTTTCATTCATACCGTAGGGGAGGGGTCTCCCCTCCCGTTATATAATTTTTGTAACTTTCATTTGCAGAAAATAACAACTCTTTTGAATCGGGAGGGGAGACCCCTCCCCTACGGGTACAAAATGAAAATTGCTTCTGCAGATTATGCTTTATAAGATAATCCGTTTTTTGCGGATACTAAATAATAATAACACAGTTTACCGCATCAATCAAGCGGAAAATTCATCCGCCTTATTATTAAATTTATTGATATTCTCATTTTAATGTGCTAAAATTAAATTAACTTTAATTTTACGGAGAAAATTTATGTTAAAATTCATATCCTGGAACGTAAACGGACTCAGAGCCGTCACAAATAAGGGCATATTCACCGAGGAATTCGCCCGTCTCGATGCAGATTTCTTCTGCCTGCAGGAAACAAAGCTGCAGGAAGGACAGATTGACCTTAATTTCGAGGGCTATCAGAGCTTCTGGAATTATGCCGAGAAAAAAGGTTATTCCGGTACTGCAATCTTCACAAAGCACACCCCCGAGGCTGTGTCATACGGCATAGGCGTCCCCGAATTTGATAACGAGGGCAGAGTAATCACCCTCACCTACCCCGAATTTCACCTTGTAACGGTATATACCCCCAACGCAAAAGAAGACCTTTCAAGACTCACCTACCGTCAGGAGTGGGAGGATGCCTTTCTCTCTCACTTAAAAAGGCTTGAGGAAACAAGACCCGTCATCTTCTGCGGCGACTTAAATGTAGCACATAAGGAAATTGACCTTAAAAACCCGAAGCCGAACCGAGGAAAGGCAGGCTTTACGGACGAGGAGAGAGAAAAATTCAGCACCCTTCTGGAGTCCGGCTTTACCGATACCTTCCGCTACTTCTACCCCCAAAAGGAGGCTGAATACTCCTGGTGGTCATACCGCTACAACGCAAGACAGAATAACGCAGGGTGGAGAATCGACTATTTTGTGACCTCAAAAGCACTTGACGAAAAGCTTCATTCCGCTTCAATCCATCAGGAAATTTTCGGCTCCGACCACTGTCCCGTAGAGCTTATAATTGATTTAAAGGTGTAAGATATGAAAAACGTAATTGAACTCAATAAATGCTGGAGCTTCTCAGCCGAGGTAAAAGAGGGCGAGAAGAAAACACCCGATTCCGTTGTGAATCTCCCCTTCTTTCACAGCTTCTCCACAATGCCCCGTGGAACCTTCGCAATCGACTGGACTGCCCTTGAGGAGCATCACGGAAAAACCGTATATTTACAGTTTTCGCAGATTTCGGGTGATGCCGAAATTTCTGCGGACGGCAAGGTGCTCGGCACCCATTCCTCGGGCGGCTGTGCCTTCACCTGCCAGCTGACGATTGATGCGCAGATGGGCACCACCTACAATATCGAGGTTGCCGTGGCCCCCAAGGCACGTAAGGACGGTCTTTTTGCCTTCGGCACGGTGAATCTCATTGTTGTTGATTCCTCACATTTCAATAAAACGGATTTCGGCTGCGGTGTCACGGTAATTCCCGAAAACAAAAACACGGGAGCTGAAATTTCCGTAAAAACCGAGGTTATCCGCCCTAACAACTACGACGTTGTGTCCTACACCGTCTACGGTATGAAGGGTGAAACAGTTGCCGCAAAAACCTGCAAGCCCACTTCTCCCGACACGATGATAGAAATTCCTCACCACGAATTGTGGGACGGACAGAGCGGTGCCTACGTTTACACCCTCGAAGCAAGGCTTCTCAGAGACTCCGTCTGCCTTGACGAGGTCACAACAGTCTTCGGTGTAAAGGAAACAGAGCTGGGAGCCGACGGCTTTTTATATCTCAACGGCTTCAAGCTCCCCTTAAACGGCGTTGTCCTTACGGACTGCTCTCAGGTAAAAACCGATATGGAAAGCTTAAAGAAGCTTGACGGCAATCTTCTGCTTTCCCCGATGCTTCCCACAAAAACGAATCTTCTTTCCGTCTGCGATAAGGAGGGTATGCTTTTCTGGTACTGTCTCCCTTACTCCGGAGACACCGAAAAGGACAAGGAGCACTTAAGAGAATTCATTGCCCTTTACAGAAACCACCCCTCACTTACAGCCGTAGTCTTCGCAAAGGACGGAGGAAACGCCTATTTTGACGAAATGGCAGACTGCCTTTCATCCCTTGCCCCCGAGGTTACGGCAATTGCCGAAAGATATATAGACTCTGAGGACGACGAAATTTCCGAAAAGGCAAGGGCTGTGCTTTTAAGAATTCCCAGCTGGAGCGCACCCGAATCCTTCATCACCTTCAACGGCAGATTTTCATACCTGCAGGAAAAATATCCCGAAAAATGCTTCGCAGTCCTCCCCGAAAGCCCCGACAAGGCAGATAAAACCCCCGAGGAGCTGGGCGAATGGCTCATACGTATGTGGAACACCTTCTGCCGTCAGAAAATAGTAGCTTACATCGGCGGTCTTCTCACCGACGGCAAGGAGGTAAACTCCAAGCGAGGTCTCATAAACAGCACCCGTGAGCAGTTCTATGACATTTTCTGGTACTATAAATCCCAGTTCTCCGTAAAAAGCTTCATCAAAATCTGCGAGCTTGAAAACTACGAAACCTTCGATAAATTCATTGATATAAAGTGCATCACAAACAGCCACAATATAAAGCTTCTCGTAAACGGCAAGGACAAAAAGTACAAGCCCGAGAAAATCACCGACGGCGTTTACGTCTTCCGTCAGTTAAAGCTTAAAAAGGATGTAAACCTCATTGAGGTATCGGCAGACAACGAATGTGACAGCATAGAGATTATCAGAATTTGAACGGTAATGCCGTTCAAATTCTGATAGTGATATTCATAGCTTTGCTATGAGTGATATTGTCCTGCGGACAGTGATATTCATTCCTGCGGAATGAGTGATATATTTGCCTTTCGGCAAATGTTTCGGAAGGGCTTTCGCCCTTGATTTTGCAAACAGAGCGAAGCGGAACAAGCCGTCAGGCTTCCGAAGCTTTTGCGAAGCAAAAATATAACTCGGCGGAGCCGAATATAACTCAGCGAAGCACAATATAACTCGCACCGTCGGTGCGAATA
>JAZNAI010000221.1:0-1874 GCA_045586465.1 Acutalibacteraceae bacterium
AATAATTCTTGCCGATAAGGGTCCCGGTATTGCAGATATAAATCTTGCAATGCAGGAGGGTTATTCGACCGCTACCGAAAACGTCCGTTCGTTGGGCTTCGGTGCAGGTATGGGTCTTCCCAATATGAAGCGTTATACCGACGAAATGAAAATTGAATCGGAAGTAGGCGTCGGAACAACGATTACGATGTGTGTTTACCTCAGGTAAATAAGGTGATGATTTGAATTCTTACAGACACTCTGTTGTGCTTGACGTGGAAAAGTGCACGGGATGCACATCCTGCATAAGGCGCTGTCCCACGGAAGCAATAAGAATCAACGGCGGTCACGCAGAAATCAATACAGACAGATGTATTGACTGCGGCGAATGCATAAGAGTCTGCCCCAACAACGCAAAAAAGGCTATGTGCAGTAAGTTCGAGCATTATCTCCATTATAAATGGAAAATTGCTCTTCCGGCACCTGCACTTTACGGTCAGTTTGACGGACTTGATGATGTTGATTCAGTTTTGCAGGGACTGAAGGATATCGGCTTTGATGACGTTTATGAGGTTGCTAAGGCAGCCGAGATAGTTTCAAACTATACACGTATCTTCCTTAAATCCGAAGGCATAAAAAAGCCCGTTATCAGTTCAGCCTGCCCCGTAATTTCAAGACTTATATCTCTTCGTTTTCCATATCTTAAGGACA
Source organism: Acutalibacteraceae bacterium (assembly GCA_045586465.1). Classification (GTDB taxonomy): domain Bacteria; phylum Bacillota; class Clostridia; order Oscillospirales; family Acutalibacteraceae; genus RUG806. The sequence continues at coordinate 691 of JAZNAI010000221.1, forward strand.
ACATACTTCCTATGCTTCCCCCGATGGAGATTGCGGCAGCAGAAGCTCGCAAAAAGGCAAGGACAGAGCACCCCGAGCTGTCTGACGAAGACATCGGCGTATTCTTTATCTCTCCCTGCGCCGCAAAGGTAAGTTACATAAGAAACGGATACGGAGAATATAAAAGCAATGTTGACGTAGTAGTATCCTTAAGCGATATATATTTTATGCTTCTCGGTGCTATGAAGAAAAACGTAACCCCGACAATTTCATCCGAAGCCGGAATGATAGGTATCGGCTGGGCAACCTCCGGCGGTGAATCCTCCGCAATTCTCAATGACAGTTATCTTTTTGCAGACGGAATAGAAAACTGTATTCAGGTTCTCGAATCCATTGAGAACGGAAATATACCGCAGATTGAGTTTGTTGAGCTTAATGCCTGCATCGGCGGATGTGTGGGCGGTGTTATGACAATTGAAAATCCCTTTATTGCAAAAACAAGATTACAAACGGTAAGAAGGTATATGCCGGTATCAAAAAATTTCATCGGCTCAGATATTAATTTCGTACCCGACAGCTTCATTACCGAATCACTTCCTGATTACACGCCTATTTCAAGACTCAGTGACAGTATGGCTGAATCTATGAGAATGATGGCAAAAATGCAGGAAATCAGAAAAACTCTTCCCGGAATTGACTGCGGTGCCTGCGGTGCACCAACCTGCAGAGCCTTCGCAGAGGATATCGTCAGGGGAGTTGCAAACGACCGAAAATGTGTTGTGCTTGAGCACAGCAGACTTGATGATTCCGGCAAAGGAGCAACCGAAGATGACAGTTAAGGAATTAGCCGAAAGGTATTCATTTGAGATTCTCTCAATGCCCGATCCCGAAAGGGTTATTGAAGGCGGATACATTGGCGATCTTCTCAGCTGGGTAATGGGCAGGGCAGAGACATCAAACCTGTGGCTTACCATTATGACAAACATTAACATTGCAGCGGTGGCTCAGCTGTCAGATGTATCAGCGGTCCTTATATGCGAGGGCGCAAGACCCGATGAATCCGTCATAACTACAGCAAATGAAAAAGGTGTCAATATTCTTCTTACAGCCGATACGGCTTACAATACAGCCGTAAGAATCAGCGGTGATATATGAATAAGTATTATTACGACCTTCATATTCATTCCTGTCTTTCTCAAGTCGGA
>JAZNAI010000222.1:0-10425 GCA_045586465.1 Acutalibacteraceae bacterium
CCCACACTGCGGGGGAATCTTCCCGGCGTGGTTTTCCCGGACCCTTTCCGCGCTTACGGACGATAAGGAATGCCGCACTCTGCGGAGGGCCGCAAGAGGCGCCGCCTCTTGACACCGGGGGCTTTTGAAAAAGCTCAACCAAAACTTTTTTCTGTGCTCCCGCACAAGCGAATCTGTTTCAATAAAAAAAACACTTTACATTTATTTTTTTTTATAGTAAAATTCTTAATATATTTTTTTGTCAGGAGTGTTATTATGAAGATTGCCGTTCTCGGTTGCGGAACAGTAGGCTCGGGTGTTGTGGATATTCTGGACGAAAAGCCCTGCCTTATGGAGAAGAGCGCAGGTGAAGAAATCGGTGTTAAGTATATACTTGATATAAGAGATTTTTCGGGAAGCCCCTATGCTTCAAGAATAGTAAATAATATTGACATTATTGCAGAGGACCCTGAAATCGGCGTTGTTGTTGAGACTATGGGCGGTGTGGAGCCTGCCTTTACCTTCTGCAAAAAGTGTCTCGAAAAGGGAAAGAGCGTCGTTTCATCAAATAAAGCCCTTGTTGCGGCAAAGGCTCAGGAGCTTTTTGCGGCTGCTGAAAAAAGCAATGCTTCATTTATGTTTGAAGCCTCTGTCTGCGGCGGTATTCCCGTTATAAGAACAATGTTTTCTTCCCTTTCAGCCAATAAAATCCTTTCCTTCCACGGTATTCTCAACGGTACCACAAACTTCATCCTTACAAAGATGATTGATGAAAAGATGTCCTTTGACACGGCACTTAAAATTGCTCAGGAAAAGGGCTATGCCGAAAAGGACCCCACAGCGGATGTTGACGGTCTTGATGCCGCAAGAAAAACAGCAATTCTCTCTTCCATTGCCTACGGACATCATTTCTTTGAGGATGAAATCCATACAGAGGGCATAAGAGGGGTTACTCTTGAGGATGCGGCCTATGCGGATTCATATAATTGCAGAATTAAGCTTCTCGGAAAAGCAGATAGCCGAAATAACGGCAAAATCGGGGCAATTGTCTGTCCTTTCTTTGTAAGCAATGATTCTATGATATCGGGCGTAAACGGCGTTTATAACGCAATTTCGATAACAGGAGACAGCATCGGAGACGTTCTGCTTTACGGACAGGGTGCAGGCAAGGAGGCAACTGCCAGTGCCGTCGTGGGTGATGTTATGGAATGTGTAAGGCTTAAAAAGAACGAAAAGCACTATTTCTGGGAGAATCACGAGGACGGTATTGTTGAGGATTATCTTGAGTATGAAACTGCACTTTATGTCAGAGGCTATGCAAAAAATCCCGGCGACAGCCTTATTAACATAAGAGAAGCCTTCGGCGGTGTAAAGGTCCTTGAAAGAAAGGGTGCACCTGGGAATGAAATTGCCTTTATCACTCCCGTAATGAAGGAAAAGGAATTAAGGGAGATTCTTTCCGACCTTAAGGATTTTGCTTCCGCTTCCGTAATAAGAATTCTGTAAAAAAAGAATAAAAAAATTAAATGCACAGAACCAAAATCGGTTTTGTGCATTTTTTCGTTTTCTGCTTGCGGGAGGTCGGGGACGCCCTCCCCTACAAGGTAAGGTTTACAAAACAGCTCCGGGGGACATAACTTCTATAAAATTATTACCTGCCTGCGGGCGGGGAAACCACGTCTGTGCCGTACAGGCAGCATTTCGGGAAAATCTCCGAATTCTGAAATTGCTTTATTCTTCTTCATTTCTCATCTGTCTTATATCCTTACCCTCAAATATGAGATGGGAATATTCGCCTATGAAACGGGAGGATATTCTGCTTGAATACTGGTTTTCTATTTCCGTAAGGGTTAGATTTGTGCTTATGATTGTGGGAAGACCCGTGTTGATTCTTGTGTTTACGATATTATAAAGTGCCGAAACGGTGAAGGATGTTGAAAATTCCGCACCCAGGTCGTCAATTACAAGCAAATCGCACTCAAGCATCATATTTTCAAAGGCGGAGCTTCCGGATTTACCGAATCTTTCATTCTGCAGCTCTCTGAAAAAGTTCTGAGCGGAGTTATAAAGAACGGAATATCCTTTTTCTATGACCTTACCGACAATTGCAAGGGAGAGGTGTGTTTTTCCGAGACCCGTTCTTCCTTCCATAAGAATTGAGGGGGAATTTCTGTCGAAGTCCTCTGCATATTCCTTGCAGAAGGAGAGAATTTCAGCCATTTTTTCTCTGGGAGAAACGTCATGGGAGGAAGCCTTCTTATCGGAATAATAAGAAAGCCTGAATTCATCGAAGGTGCAGATTTTAAGGGGGGATTTTTTGCCTGCCTCATCATAGGCGAGGTCCTTGAGAAGCTGAATGTGGCAGCTGCACAGCCTTGTGCCCACAACGCCCGTATCCTCACACTGGGGACAGGAATATTTTACCTCAAGGTAGTCCTCGGGCAGACCGTGCTTTCTGAGAAGATTTTTCACGTTTTCCTGAGCTGCAAGGTTTCTCGTTTTCTGCTCCTCAATGAATTTTGCCGCCTTATCGGGGGACATATCAATAGCCTTGACAGCCTCTTTGACGGAGGCTATCATCTCGTTTCTGTATTCTTTGTAAAGAGGCTCGGTGTTTTCGAACATCATCATAACGGCGGTGTTCTTTGCCTCAGCCTGATTTCTTCTTTTATCTAAAATTTCCTGTGCTTTTTCAAAAATTTCTCTCTTGTAAGGCATTTTTATCACCTTTCTCTCTTTTTAAGCTTTGGTACCGAAGCCTTTGCTCTTGCCTCGGCACGTTTAATGTCGTAGGATGCGTCGGGGTCGGGCACGGGAACGGATTTTTCCGCTTTTCCTTTACCCGATGCTTTTTCGAGTATTTTCTTTTCCTGAGAGGCTCTGAAATCTTCCTTTTCCTGCTGAGCGGCCTCAGGGGTTTTTATGCCCTTCATATGCCAGGCTGAGAGCACCTTGTGCATATAGGGAAAGCTTGTTTTCTCGGTGTTGTTCCGCATTTCTTCAAATGCCAATGAGAGCATAGCGACGGAAAAGCCCCATTCGCCGTGCCATTGGGAAAGATATTTTTCCTGCTGTGTGGTGGGCTTTGAAGCAGGAAGGCTTACTGCGGCGGCAAACTCTGCCCAGAGGGTATTTGTTCTTTCAATAGCCTTTAATTCCTCGTCGGCACGCTCGAGGGTGTCAATCTCTCTCGAGGACCAGTCAGCACCGATTTTATATATGTAATTCATATTTGAGGACTTGCCCTTTTGTGCGGCAAATTCGCAGATCGAAAGAATTACCTCAACGGGCAGTCCGTAATAATCGTGAAGCAGAACAAGGGAGCTCATATCACCCGTGCCGATAGTTCTGCCCAGTCTCAGCTGTGCCTCATTAAGAAGTATTCTTACGCTTTCGGATTCATCCGTACGGGCGAGAATCTGATCGTATGTAAGCCTTGAAGGGTTGTGGCTCGGTAATTTTTCCTTTTTTGGAGGTGTGACTGCCGCCGGTATCTCTTCCTTCACGGGAGAGGAAGCCGTGCCCGTAAATTCGGCAGACTCTTCTGCTTTAAGAATGAAGCCGAGATTCTGCCAATAAATAAGAGCGTCCTCGGTTTCCTCGGGGGAAACACCCGTAGCACGGGAAATTTCGGGTATGCCGAAGCAGCCCCCTGCACGGGAGAAGGCATAAACTATAATCTTCAGCTGACTGCCGGATGCTAAAATAAGATGCTTTTCGGCAATTTCCGCCGGCATCACCGTAACACCCGTGTATTTTGTGGGATTAATCTTAAACATAATATGTCCTTATGGAAAATATAGTTTTTGTAGGGAGAGGTTTTTTAAATTCGGAGAAAATCATATTCCGTACACATTTCCCCTTTGACGGAAAATGTTCATATTTTGTCCGTATGTGCCGATTATCCGGAGATATCGAGTACAGACGGGCGGAATATGGGCATTTAACGTCAAAGAGATGTTGTAAAAGTCTTGTGTCGGATAAAACTAACTTAACAAGGTCTGCACATAGTTTATTAACGGCACGGGAAAGTGCTCAGAAATCGGCGGATTTGTTGTCCACGGCGGTGGCAAGGCGTACGTGTGTACTCCGAACCGCCGTGGACAAAGCACCTTATAATTTACTGTGTGAAATATTAGTTGATAATTATATCTGTCTTTTTTTGCGGCACATACCCATAATATTAGCCTGTGCGTCAAAGACGTTGATTTATGAGTACTTTACCTTGAGAAAAATGCGAGGAATGCCTTGTATGCCATATAAACGTCGGTTTTTGAAACAACCTCAAAGGGAGCGTGCATTGAAAGCACGGGAACGCCGAGATCCACAACGTCAACGTTAAGGTGTGCGATATACTTTGCAACGGTTCCTCCGCCGCCCTCGTCGATTTTACCAAGCTCTCCTGTCTGCCAGCAGATGCCTTCACTGTCAAGAAGACGTCTTATTTCACCCATAAATTCAGCGGAAGCGTCACTTGTGCCGCCCTTACCACGGGCCCCCGTGTACTTTGTGATGCAGACACCCTGATTGATGAAGCTTGTGTTTCTTCTTTCAAATACCTCGGGGAAGTTGGGGTCAAAGGCTGCGTTTACGTCAGCGGAAAGGCACTTTGAAGCGGAAAGCACGTCTCTGCCCTCAGCACCGTAGATTGAAGCTAAATCACAGATGAAGTATTCGAGATACTTTGAATCAAGACCCGTGTTACCCTCAGAGCCTGTCTCCTCCTTGTCCGTAAGAACGGTTACGCAGGTGTAGTCGGGCTCCTCGCAGTCGAGAGCCGCCATAAGAGCAGGATAAGCGCAGACTCTGTCGTCGTGGCCGTAGGAGCCGATAAGGGAACGGTCAAAGCCTATATCGCAGGCAGAGAAGGCAGGAACAGCCTCAAGCTCAGCGCTTAAGAAATCAGCCTCCGTAATGCCGTACTTTTCGTAAAGAATGTTGAGAATGTTGAGCTTTACAGCCTCTGCACCCTCTGTGTTGTCAAAGGGGCGTGAGCCTATAACGATGTTGAGAGCCTCACCCTTGATGCCCTCTGCCATGGTGCTTCTCATCTGATTGCCTGCAAGGTGGGGGAGAAGGTCCGTAATAACGAATTTGGGGTCGGCGGCATCCTCACCGATGTTCACCTTTACCTCTTCGCCGTCAGCCTTTATTATAACGCCGTGAAGGGCAAGGGGAATAGCAGTCCACTGATATTTCTTTATACCGCCGTAGTAGTGGGTCTTGAAATATGCAATATCTGAGTCCTCATAAAGGGGGTTGGGCTTAAGGTCAAGACGGGGTGAATCCACGTGTGCTGCGGCAATGCTTACACCCTCTTTTATATCCTTGTGACCGATAACAGCAAGAATAAGGGACTTGCCTCTGTTATTTACGTATACCTTGGAGCCTGCAGGGTATCTTACGTTCTTGTCGAACTGGGTAAAGCCCCCTGCCTTTGCCATTTCAAGGGCGGTTTCAACGGATTCTCTCTCCGTTTTTGATGCGTCAAGGTAGCTCATATATCCCTCGGCAAAGGAATCTGCTTCACGGTTGCCCTTTTCGCCGATTACGGCAGAGGTATGCTCCTTCTTTATAAACAGCTTCTCCTTCAGAAGCTCAGCCTTTGTTTTTTCTTCGCTCATTTTATAGTCCTCCGTTAAAAGTATTTATTTATCTCTTGTTCTATATCGTAAGGCGGGAAATTGTTGATAACAATGTCCGAAGCCTGAGATTCCCTGTCCTCATCCGTCTGTCTTGAAAAGCGTTTAAGAGCCTCCTCTTCGGAAATTCCGTCTCTTTGGATTATACGCTCGAGCCTTATTTCAACGGGTGCGTAAATTTTTACGGTTCTGTGGCAGATGCTCCACAGTCCCGAGGTGAAAAGAAGGGGAGCGTCTATAATGACATTTCTGCCCTTTTCCGTTTCGGAAACTGCCTTTTCCTTGCAGAGCTCAACTATTTTTTTTAAGGTTATGCTGTCAAGAAGACGCTTTTTTTCATCACTTATAAAGGCACGGGATGCTAAAAGCCGTCTGTCAATATTGCCGTCGGGAAGCACTATGTCCTCACCGAAGGCTGCGGCTAATTCACCGATTACGGGAGAGCCCTTTTCGGTGATGCTTCGGGCTATTTTGTCCGCATCTATTATAACACAGCCCTTCTCACGGAGTATTTCGCATACTCTGCTTTTTCCTGAGCCCGAGCCGCCCGTTATACCTGTTATTATACCCTTTTCCGGTGAAATAAACCGAAAGCCTGCCGCTCTGTAAAGGCGGTTGCAGACGCCGAGCCCCACACCCTCACGTGAAGGGGAGCGAACAAGGACCTTTTTTGCACCGAGGGAGTCAAGCTCCCTGAAGGCATCAAAAAGCCGTTTTGCCTGAGAAAAGGGGTCGTTTTCCGTGCCGAAGGTGACTGCAGGCAGGGGAATTTCCTCTTCCTCACCCTCGAAGCAGAGGGCAAAATCCGCAAAATGCGGATTATTTTTTATAAAACCGATAAACTCTTCCCTTGTGCCGTCAAGAACAGTAAGGGAGGCTGTGGGGGAATAGTGCTTGTATTTCATTCCGGGAGATGCCGCCTGCTCGTTATTTTCCAGGGGATTTAAGATTGCGTTGTGAAGCTTTACTTCACCTAAAATTTCTTCCAGCTGAGCGTGGGTCACCGCACCGGGACGAAGAAGCACGGGAGTGTCCGTGGCAAGGGTGATTACCGTGGATTCAATTCCGAAATCACAGTCACCGCCGTCAACTATGGCAGGAAGCCTGCCGCACATATCGTCCTTTACGTAGGAAAACGAGGTGGGGCTGGGAAAGCCCGAAATATTGGCGCTGGGAGCCGCAAGGGGAGTGCCCGAGGCTTCAATAATTGCTCTTGCAACGGGATGGGACGGCATTCTTATTGCCACCGTGGGAAGACCGCCCGAAACCCTGTCGGAAACGGTGCTTTTCTTCGGAAGAATCACCGTAAGGGGTCCCGGCCAGTATCTGTTCATAAGCTCCTTTGCCTTTTCGGGAACCTCGTCAACAAGGGAATAGATTTCTTCAAAGCGTGAAATGTGAACGATAAGGGGATTGTCAGAGGGTCTGCCCTTGGCGAGGTAGATTTTTTCAACCGCCTTTTCGTTAAAGCAGTCGGCGGCTATGCCGTAAACCGTCTCCGTAGGTATGGCTACAGCCTCACCGCTTTTTAAAAGCTGTGCGATTTCTTCAATTTCATTTTTCTGCTTTTCGGGGTCCGTTATTCTGTAAAGCCTTGTGTTCATTTTTAATCTTCGTTATTTCCTGCGTTTAATCTGTCTGCCGTATCGGCTGTAATAAGAGCATCAAGAAGCTCATCAAGGGAGCCGTTCACTATCTGCTCGATTTTATATAATGTAAGACCGATTCTGTGGTCGGTAACTCTGCCCTGAGGGAAATTGTAGGTGCGGATTCTCTCACTTCTGTCACCGGTGCCTACCTGAAGCCGTCTTTCCCCTGCAATTTCGGAAGCCTGCTTTTCAATCTCTCTTTCAAGGATTCTTGAGCGGAGAATCTTCATAGCCTTGTCCTTGTTTTTATGCTGGCTTCTTTCGTCCTGACATTCAACCACGGTGCCCGTGGGAATGTGGGTGATTCTTATAGCCGATTCGGTTTTATTAATGTGCTGACCGCCGGCACCCGAGGAGCGGAAGGTATCTATCTGTAAATCCGAGGGGTTTATTTCAACGTCAACCTCATCTGCCTCGGGAAGCACCGCCACGGTGACGGTGGAGGTCTGTATTTTGCCGTTTGATTCCGTAACGGGAATACGCTGAACACGGTGGACACCGCTTTCAAACTTGAAGCGTGAATATGCCCCCTCGCCCGAAATCATAAAGCTTATTTCCTTGAAGCCGCCGAGGTCCGTGGGGTTGGAGTTGAGAATTTCCGTTTTCCAATTACGTGTGACGGCATACATTGAGTACATACGGTAAAGCACTGCGGCAAAAAGTGCACTTTCCTCACCGCCTGCCGACTGTCTTATTTCAACAATTACGTTTTTGTCGTCGTTTTTGTCCTTGGGGAGAAGGAGAATCTTTAATTCTTCGCTGTTTTTCTCGGCTTCTGCACGGGAAGCCTCATATTCCTCAAAAACAAGCTCCTTAAAGTCCTTATCAAGTCCGCCCCCGTCAAGAAGAGCCTTTGCTTCTTCTGCAGAAGAGAGATTTTTCTTGTATTCACGGAATTTCTCCGCAACGGGAGTAATGGTTTTAAGCTCCTTCATAAGCACCGTGCTTTTTTCAATATCGCAGGCAACCTCGGGGGAGCAGAGCAGGTTATTTATTTCATTGAATCTTTCTTCGAGCTTATTTAATTTATCTGTCATTATATCTCCAAAATTAAAACAGTAACTGCAGATTTCCTTTGAGGCTCTGCTGTGGCGGTCAGTTTGTAGGGGATGGCGTCCCCGACATCCCGTATCACATAAATTACAATATTTATGTTAATTTCCGTAATGGAAAATAATGTGCTTCTCAGGGTCATAACTTCTGTAATTATATTTTCTGCCCCTGTCTCGGGTCGTCGGGGACGCCGACCCCTACAAGGGGATTTTTATTTTCGTGCTCCTCGGAAAATCTCCGAAGTCCGAATTCTCTCTCATTCTTCGTTTTCGCGTATAACCTTTTTTATATGCTTTTCCGTCTTCGCACGGGGGACCATAACCTCACGACCGCAGGTGGTGCATCTCAGCTTAAAATCCATCCCCACACGAAGCACAAGGAACTGCTTTCCTCCGCAGGGATGCTGTTTTTTCATTTCAAGTATGTCGTTGAGTTTTATATCCATATATGCCACCTACCCAAAGTACAATATAACACAATAATTATTATTTGTAAATCACAATTTGGGAAAGAGGCGCACAAATCACCGTCTTTGACGCACCGCTATAAATAAAAAAGCTTTCAGCCTTGCATTAAGCCTCATAAAAGACCGAATGAGTGCCACAATCGGAATTGCATAAGTGCTTGTTTTTCGGCTCTTCGCAGTACCACCGTACAGCTTGCCAGAGCCGAAAAACACAAATCCGCCGATTTCTGCCCCCTTTCCCGTGCCGTTAAGGAGCTTACATCAGACTTTGTTCGGTTAGATTTATCCGACACAAGGCTTTTACAACATCTTTTTCCGTTAAATGCCCATATTTCCCCCGTCTGCACTCGCTTTTCTGCGGAAAATCGGCACATACGGACAAAATATGAACATTTTACGTCAAAGGGAAAGTGATTCTCTGATTCTAAATTATGATTTTTCGGAATACTTTTCAGTCGGTTCTAATATTATTGAATAAGACCATTTGAAAGGAAGAAAATATATGAGAGAATTTTGTCCCGAGGGCGGGCTTCTCGGTACTGCTTCTAATAAATCCGCGCTGTCGTCGCTTCAGGGAATAAAAGAGGCTATGGGAAAATCTCAGATACTTGAGGGGAGAGTGACCCTATGCGATAAGGAGCATAATCTGCACGTTGATCTCGGGGTTATGAAGGGTATAATTCCACGTTCCGAGGGTGCTATCGGCATTGAAGAGGGATATATAAGGGATATAGCGCTTATTTCCCGTGTAGGAAAAAGCGTATGCTTTATTATAGATGATATCCGCCGTGGTGAGGACGGAAAGCTTTTTGCTCTGCTGTCCCGAAGAAAGGCTCAGAAACGGGCAATGGAGGAGTTTTCCGATAAGCTCGGTATCGGAGACATTATTGAGGTAAAGGTCACGCATATGGAGAATTTCGGGGCATTCTGCGATATCGGAGCAGGTCTTACGGCGCTTCTTCCCATTGAGGCAATTTCCGTATCCCGTATACCGCACCCCTCGGCACGTTTTTTTGTGGGGCAGACCATAAGATGCACCGTGGCAGGCAGAGATACTCTCGGCAGAATCACCCTTTCACATAAGGAGCTGCTGGGCACCTGGGAGGAAAACGCAGAGCTTTTCAGAATCGGCGAAACCGTCCCCGGGATTATCAGAAGTGTTGAAAGCTACGGTGTGTTTATAGAGCTTGCACCGAACCTCGCAGGTCTTGCGGAATATAACCCCGACGTAAAAGAGGGAATGTCCGCCGCCGTTTACATAAAAAATATTATTCCCGACCGACACAAAATTAAACTGATAATCGTTGATTATTCCGACGAAAAGCCCGCAATGGGTGAGATTAAGTATTTCAGATGATGTGCAATAACGCACAGAATTTGTTTTGAGGCTGTGTTGTAATAAAATCCCTTGTAGGGGACGACAACCCTGGCGTCCCGCAAGCAGAGAATAAATATACAGAAGTTATGACCCGTGGAGGCACATTTTGTGTCCTACGGAAATTTATACGGATATTGTAATTTTTGTGGGGGCGGGACGTCGAGGACTTCCCTCAGAAACATAGTCGTCTTGCTTCCCTTGGGGCGGTCGCAATACTCCTTGTTTCTTCACCTCATTCGTGTGCCTTTGTCTTCCCCC
>JAZNAI010000223.1:0-12538 GCA_045586465.1 Acutalibacteraceae bacterium
GGTATGCTCCTTGCCCTTGAGAGATACCGTAAATGTTGAGTTTTCACGGTCAACTGCGGTACAGAGATAGTCTCTTTCGGGAGATTTCTTTCCGCAGGAGGGACAGTACATTCTGCCTATATGATTATAGCGGAGATATTCGCTTTCAAGAAGTGCTCCGCAGTCGGGACAGTAAACGATGTCGCTTAAGAAGGGCTTTTCACTTACCTCGGGCTTTTCGGCATCAAGACCGAAATAGATTCTGTTCTTACACTGAGGAGCAAGATTTGAGGTTATCATATCATCGCCGTTAAGCACAAGCTTTGTCTTTTCGGGAAGTGCGGAGGTAATAATAAAATCAATAAAGCCCGTGTGAGCGTTTCTCTTTATAGAGTCACGCATAATGTTGTTGACGACAAGGTAATCGGGTTTTATGTAGGGATAAACGAGAAGGGATGAACGCTCGTCCACCTCAAGAACTGCAATATCCTTCTTGGATTTACCGAAAATATTACTGTCCGCAAGAAGGGCTGCGGCAACACCTGCCTGCACGTTTGAGCCGAAGGAATTATTGGTAACTCTATAGCCGTTTTTGGCAAGAATTGAGGTCAGAAGGTTGCTGACCGTAGTCTTACCGTTGGTACCCGTAACACAGATCACCTTTTCGGGAAGTGTCAGGTGACCTAAAAAGTCCTTTGAAATTTTAAGAGCAACCTCACCGGGAAGATAAGAAGCATTTCTGCCGAGAAGCTTCAAGAGAAATCTTGCAAGCTTTGCCGCCCAAAGGGCAATAAAAAATCTTATTTTCTTCATATAAACATCCTGTCCTTTATCCGAACAACAGCCGTCGGAGAAATTTCTCCGACAGCAGTTAATTTTATCAAAGTATTGCCTTGATGCTCTCCTTAAGAATTTCAAGACCCTTAAGAAGCTTTTCGTCTTCAATTACAAGGGGAGGCATAAGCTTTAATACGTTATTGTCTCTGCCCACTCTTTCAACAATAAGGCCGTTTTTGAAGCACTCGGCAATAAGGGGCTTTGTCATATCCGTGGGGAATTTTGAAAAATCAACACCCCAGATAAGGCCCACGCCTCTGAAGGAAATTCTCTCATCAAGAGGAAGGATTTCCTTAGTAAGGAATTCGGAAACTATCTTACCCTTTCTCTGAACCTCACCTTCAACATTTTCTTCGCAGACCTTGCGAAGACCCTCTTTACCTGCAATAAGGGAAAGCTGGTTTCCGCGGAAGGTGCCCGTATGCTCACCGGGAGTCCATATATCAAGCTCACGCTTAAAGAGAACGAGGGCTAAGGGCATACCGCAGCCGCCGATTGATTTTGAAAGAGTTACGATATCGGGAACGATGCCTGCCTTTTCGAAGGAGAAGAAGGTACCCGTTCTTGCATTACCTACCTGAATTTCATCAGCAATAAGAAGGATATCGTGTTTGGTACAGAGTTCTCTTAAAGCCTTAAGGAATTCTGCATCAAATTCATATATACCGCCGTCTGCCTGAACACATTCGAGAATAACAGCCGCAGGCTTTTCAATACCGGAATGGTCGTCCGTGAGAATTGTCTCCATATAGCCTATGGAATCAAATCCGCCGAACATATAGGGAGCGGGGATGTGAGTAACGTTACCGAGACACTGACCTGCACCCTGACGGGAGGAAGCGTCCGTGGTAAGGGAAAGTGCACCGAGGGTCATACCGTGGAAGGCACCCATAAATGCAAAAATATTCTCTCTGCCCTTGTTTTTTCTTGCAAGCTTCAAAGCTGCTTCAACCGCATTTGTGCCCGTAGGACCTGCAAACTGAAGCTTATAGTCAAAGCCTCTTGCCTTTAAGATATTTTCCTGGAAATATTCAATGAATTCTCTCTTGGGAGCGGTATACATATCCATTGAATGAACAATACCGTCATTTTTGAGATATTCAACCATCTTATCTACCATTGAATCGGGGTTGTGACCGTAGTTGAGAGCACCTGCGCCTGCAAAAAAGTCTATATATTCCTTACCGTCCTCGTCCGTCATAACGGAGCCCTTTGCCTTCACGAAAACCGTGGGAAAGCTGCGGCAGTATGAACGCACGTCGGATTCATAAGTCTCAAAAGCCTTTGTATTCATTTTAACACTCTTTTCTTTTAAAAATTTATACATAATAAAGTATAACATAGGGAATTTACAAAATCAATACACATTAACACAAAGTTCAGGAGAAAGATTTACGGGCAAGGTTAGCCCTGCCCGTCAAATTTTGTATTACTCATTCCGTTCTTTTTTCTTTGTAAGTCCCAGAATATAATCTACAGATACTCCGTGTATTTCCGAAAGTCTTATAAGAATATTTGTGGGAATATCTCTTTGCCCCAATTCATAATTACTGTAAACCTGCTGAGAACAGTTCAACATCTGTGCCATCTGTGCCTGAGTTATATCGCTATCTTCCCTTAAATCCCTTATGTTTTTATACATCTTGCCTTCACCGTCCAAAACTATACCATACCGCAGAATGCAGTATTGACTTTTACTGCATTTTGCGGTAAGATGGTCTCGTAAATATTTTAGACGGAGGTTTCATTTTTATGATTTGTAAAAAATGCGGACAAGCTTTTGATGACAATTTCAACAACTGCCCCAACTGCGGAGAAAGTGCATATGAAAAAAAGAAGAAAAGCAAAAAGCCAATTTTCAAAAAATGGTGGTTCTGGCTCATTATTATCATTTTGTTCATCGCAGCAATAGGCTCAGCAGGAAACAGCTCGGATACATCCTCAACCACAGATAAAAATGAAGAAAAAACAACACAAGAGCAGACAATAAACGAAACAACAGAGGAAATAACAACTGAACCCGCAACAGAAGCAACCGATTACCGAGAAAACTGCACTTCGGTAGGTTATAAGGATATTGCAAGAATGCCTGATAATTACAAAGGAATGGATATTTTCTTTTCGGGACAGGTTATGCAAGTAATGGAGAGCAGTTTTTCCAATAGTGTTGAATACAGAATCGGCGTTACCGAAGACGAATACGGTTTTTGGGATGATGTAGTATACGTAACATATAAATTACCTGAGGGTGCACCAAGAATTTTAGAAGAAGATATCGTTACTTTTTACGGTGTTTGTCAGGGAACATATACATATTCTGCTGTCCTCGGAAATAATATTACCATTCCTTCCGTGGATGCCAAAATCATAGATATCATAAGCTAACATATATATGTTATGCTTCATTAAATGCAAATAAACAACCAAGCACAAAACTGCCGTCACAAAAGTAGTTTTGTGCTTATTCTAATACTGACAAGATAAAAAACAGAAACATTTGATTTATCTCGTCAAAAAAAATATAAAAATCTTAAAAAACCTATTGACAATTCATTATTCTTATGATATATTTATCAAGCGTTCTTCGAGAGAACACGCTGGTGTAGCTCAGTTGGTAGAGCAGCTGATTTGTAATCAGCAGGTCGGGGGGTGGAGTCCGTCCACCAGCTCCATAATCAAAAAAATGAGTTCGTTGACGGACTCGAACCCTGAGAGGGTAAGCAACGTTAAGAAAACAATCCGGTGGATTGTTTTTAGTTGCGAAGTGCGAAGGTTGTAAAACCAAGCACGGAAAGCTTGCGAAGCAAGATTTCGTCCGCCCACCAGCTCCATTTTCATATATGGGAGAATTCCCGAGCGGCCAAAGGGGGCAGACTGTAAATCTGTTGTCAACGACTTCGGTGGTTCGAATCCACCTTCTCCCACCAGAAAAAAGACCAAGTCAATCGACTTGGTCTTTTTTCAATGAAATTCGCCTTGCGGCGAATGAAATCACTTCGTGATGAAATACGCTGAAGCGCATGAAATATTTGCTTCGCAAATGTTATGGCGAATTTTATTTCATATCGAACGAAGAGAGATATTTCATAATCCGTCAGAATTATTTCATATTTTCCGCAAGGAAAATATTTCATTTAGATATATCATTCCGCCAACATCTGAACATCACTAAAGCCGCCGTCAATATGGATTTGAGCGGCTGAACTGTGTTCAATATTGCTTATTTGTTTGAATTATATTATAATTTAATTAAGGCGGTGGAAATATGACAGAAACTTTATGGAACGGATTCAGATGTATTGAGTTTTTATTTGAAGGAAAAGAGGCAATACTCGTTTTTCCGAAAAAAGAAAACAAAAACAAAAACTGGTTATTGAAAACCGAATACTTCAATGCTTTTCCTGAGTTTGAAATTGAAATGCTGGAAAGAGGCTGGCACCTTGCTTATGTGGAAAATATTACACGGTGGTGTCTCGAGGAGGACCTTGACAGAAAAAAGCGCTTTGCGGAGTTCTTGGCTTCAGAATACGGTCTTTATAAAAAATGTATGCCTGTAGGTATGAGCTGCGGCGGACTTGTTGCAGTTAATTTTGCTGCAAAATATCCCGAATTTGTATCGGCATTGTATCTTGATGCGCCTGTAATGAATTTACTCTCCTGCCCTGCAGGGTTCGGAAAAGCAGATAACAGTATGCTGCCTGAGTTTATGGAGGCTACGGGAATGAGCCTTTCTCAGCTTATATGCTACAGAGAGCATCCCATTGACAAGGTTCATCTGCTTGTAAAAAATGAAATTCCCGTTATGATGGTGTACGGTTCAAGCGACAATACCGTACCTTATGATGAAAACGGAGCTGTTCTCGAAAAATATTACAAGGAAAACAGCGGTATAATCACGGCAATCGGAAAAGAAAACTGCGGACATCATCCGCACGGGCTTTCCGATAACACACCGATTATAGAATTTGCAGAAAGATTTTCCGAATAACATATCACATAACAAAAAAGGGACTGTAATTTTCACAGTCCCTGATTTTTTTAGTTGTCCTGAGGATAGGTAACACCGATGATTTTTCTGATTTCGTCCATCTGACGGGTGATAAAAAGAGTCTGCCCGGGAGTGTTGACGGGGCTTTCTGTGAGTCCCGCATTAATGCACTCACAGAAGTGGATTATCTGCTCCTCGAAGCCGTTGCCCTTATAGGGAACGGAAATTGTCTCACGTCTTCCGTCGTTGAAATGAAGCTCGATTTCCTGAGGGGCATAAAACCTCGGAAGACGGGCGAAGCCCAGACTGCCGTAAACGTAGCCCTCGTTGGGCTTTCTTAAGAGAATTGCACTTGAAATATCGGCAATTGCTTCATTTTTATATTTCATAAGCACTGCGGTGTGGCTGTCAACTCCCCCGAAAAGAGAAGCACGGGCATCAATACTCTCCACGTCGTGTCCTAAATACCAGCTTGCAAAATTAAGACCGTAAACACCAACGTCGAGAAGGGAGCCGCCTCCGTTTTCTCTTTTGAAAACGTGATGTCCCATTTCGTCCTCATCCATAGTGTAGCAGAATTTACCCTCGACAGCCAGAATATCACCGAGAACGCCCTCTTTTACAAGCTGAAGCATTTTTAAGGTGCCGGGCACAAGTCTTGCCCACATAGCCTCCATAAGAAGGACGTTATTTTCCTTGGCGCAGAAAAACATTTCTTCTGCCTCTCTGAGGTTCACAGCCATGGGCTTTTCGCATATAACGTGCTTTTTGTTTTTCATCATAAGCACCGAGCAGCCGATGTGTCCCGAGTGGGGCACGGCAATATATGCGGCATCAATCACGTCGGACTGAGCCATTTTTTCATAGCTGTCAAAGCGTACGGGAATGGCGAATTCATCTCCGAATTTTTCGGCATTTTCCTTTGTTCTTGATGCAACGGCAACGAGCTCGGCTTCGGGCACGTTTTTTACTGCCTCTGCAAAGCGGTGTGCGATTGTACCCGTGCCGACGATTCCGAATCTGATTTTCTTCATAATTTTCCCCTTGAGTCTTTTTTTGTTTATTCTACTATAAAAGACTCATATTAACAACCCTTTGTTCTCTATTGTTTTTTGAAAAAGGATATGCTAAACTGAAAAAAAGAACAAAGAAGGTGCTTATATGAGAATCGGTTTTACTTCAACGTCCTTCAGGCAGATAAAAAATCTTGAAAAAATAGTAAAAATTGCCCTTGACTGCGGTGCCGACTGCATTGAGTGGGGCGGAGATATCCACGTCAGAAACGAAAATGATGCACTTGAGGCAAAAGCTCTCTGCGACAGATACGGAATTTCTGTCTGTTCGTATGCAAGCTACTACCGTGTAGGTGACGGCAATACCGCAGAATGGGAAAGAATCTGCCGAATTGCAGATATTCTCGGTGCGAAATGGATAAGAGTATGGCTCGGCAGACGTGACAGCGAGAAAACCGATGAAGCAACGTATAAAAAAATCCTTGCCGATGCAAGGGCTATGTGTACAGTTGCAGAAAAATACAATATAAAAATACTTTCGGAATGCCACGATAACACCTTCAATAACAATACCGATGCTTTTCTGAAAATTGCAGATGAAATAAGCTCCCCTTATTTTCTTACATATTTCCAGTCAAGATACAAAAAGCTTAAATATGACCTTGACAGAATTGAAAGAACACTCCCCCTTACCGAGTGCGTGCATATCTCCTTTTCGGAATTGAGAAGAGAGCAGTTTCCGAAATATGACCCTTCGTATATTGATACTCTTCTTGAAAAAATCATGGCTGTGGGATTCGACAAAACAATGCTTCTTGAATACACCTATATTTTCGGCCGCTTCGGTCTTCCCTCATCCATGAAAAAGGATATTATGAAGCTTCGTGAAAAGGTGGGTGCCGTAAAATGAAAATTGCCCTTTTAGGCTCAAATAAAATACAGTTTTCCAAGGTTTATACCCCCGATGTCCTTAAAAAATTGTCAGAATACGGGGAATTGTCCGAGAGAATTAACAAGAAAAATATCGAAAATCATAAAGAGTGGCTTCGTGACTGTGAGTTCATATTTTCCACTTGGGGAATGCCCGTTTTTACAGAGGATGAAATAAAGGAATACTTCCCTTCTCTTAAAGCGGTGTTTTACTCGGCAGGCACGGTGCAGTATTTTGCAAAGCCCTTTCTCCGGTCGGGTATTAAGGTTTTCAGCGCCTTTGCCGCAAATGCCGTACCCGTTGCGGAATACACCTTCGCACAGATATCCTTAGCAGCCAAGGGCTTTTTCCAGTCCGCAAAAAACTACCGCCCGCTTCTGCCCCGTTCCTTCGTATTTGCAAATTACTCACCCGGGAATTTCAGGTGCAAGGTAGGTCTTGCAGGGCTCGGTGCCATAGGACAGTCCGTTGCAAAAAAGCTTAAGTCACTTGACGTTGAGGTTTTTGCTTACGACCCCTTTGTGCCCGAGGAAAAAGCAAAAGAGCTCGGTGTTACTCTTTGCTCTCTTGAAACGCTTTTCAGCGAATGTGACGTTATAAGCAACCACCTTGCAAACAAAAAGGAGCTTGAGAATATCTTCAATTATTCTCTTTTCAGAAGAATGAAAAAGCACTCAACCTTTATAAACACGGGAAGAGGTGCGCAGGTTGCGGAATACTCCCTTGCACTTTCACTTCTTCTTCACCCTTCAAGGACCTTTGTGGGAGACGTTATAAAAAATGAGTATTTTCCCTATATAAACCCCCTTTTCTGGTGCCATAATGCGGTTCTGACACCCCATATTGCAGGAAGCACGGGAAATGAGCCTCAGAGAATGGCATATTATATGATGACGGAATTAAAGCATTTTCTTTCAGACGGCAATACAAAATATGAAGTAACTCCGGAAATGCTCGACAGAATGGCATAAAAAATGGAGCTGTAAAAAACTTTCGTTTTTACAGCCCCATTTTTTTTTGCTGTTAACTTTTAATTCTTTTTATTAAATATCCACATTGAAAATTTATGTCTCTATTCAGTTATCTCCAATGTATCAAGAACAGTCTTAAATTCTTCAATGCTATAATTTTCAGACTGTATATGATAGTAAACATCTTCATATACAAATGTAGCTATGAGCATTGACGGTACATCTTCATAAGTATATATTACTGCATTAAAGACTGATTCTTTTGCACAATAATTCTCGAGATATTTTTTACCTCCGGCAGCATCAGTTCCCTCTTTGAAGGCTTCAATAAATCCTTGCTCTGCATCTTCGGAAAGTATCTGAACCGACATATCGATATGCTTTGTTATGCTTTCACTTATAAGCATCGGACACCATATATCTACTCTTGCAACTGAATTATTTTTGTGATTGCAGATTGCATCATAATAGTATAAAGTATTTTCGTCTGACAATACACTACTGAGAATTGAGAAGCCCAGCAATTCTTCAATCTGCGATTTTGTCATTGTCATCTTCGGTTCATTTTCCTTCGGCACAGGCAGATTTTCAGGTAATTCCTTAAAAAATCCCTCTTCACTTACATTTACCTGAGTTTTATTACCGCTTTCATCAAAAAAGCTTATTGTCGGCGTCCAGCCTGTAAGAGTTGCACCTGCAAACGCAGTTATACTTAAAACAAGACAAATAATAACAGCAGCAATAACAAAAAGGCTTACCTTTTTTTTATGTGTTTTTATAGCTTTCATATCACATTTTTCCGCTTCTGATATAAATTTAATATCAATGCCGCTTATGGCAGCGGATAAATCCTCCTTTTTCAAATTTCATAACCTTCTTTCTGCAAATGACTCTTTAGTTTTTTTCTCATTCTGTTGAGTTTTACGGAAATATTATTTTCAGTCAATTTAACCTTTTGGGAGATATCGGCTATACTGTCCCCAAAATAATACCGTCTGACAAAAACTATTCTGTCAACAGTATTCTGCTTTTCAAGAAAACTGTTCAAGAGGTCTGTTAATTCTTTTTCTAAAAGCTCGGTTTCAGGTGTTTTAGTATCAGCAGGTATACAGTCTTCCAATTCTTCAAAAGCGATATCATAATAACTGTTTCTTTTCTCTGCAGTATTATAATGGAATCGCTTAGTTGCATTGTTTCTCACAATACGGTAAAAATAATATTTCAGATTTTCAGGACGCAGCGGAGGTATATTATTCCATAAGACTAAATATGAATCATTTACACAATCAAGTGCATCATCCGGATTACCGAGAATATTCATTGCAATTTTCATACAAGTTTTTTCATATTTTTCTGACAGTTCAGTGAATGCTTGTTCCGAGCGCTCAAAAAACAATTCTACAATTTGGCTGTCATCCAAAAAATATCACATCCTTTCAACCTCTCACCAATATACTACATTTTCAGCAAAAAACCTTACACATATTGCAAAAAAATATTTCAAAGATTTTTCACAAACACCCCAAGCTAATCATTATTAGTTAAAATTTACAAAAAATTTCGTCGAGTTGGTTGGTGTACCTCAAAAATTGAGATTTTTCTACATTTAACCGATTTTGCACAAAAAAAATTATCCGAGACTCGCTTTTACACAAATCTCGGATTTTTTAAGCTGTTTTTTACAGTCTTTTTTGTTTATTTAATTTTATCTGCAAGAAGTGTTGCTATGTCGCCTACTGTCTTGATTTTGGGAAGGGCGGCATTTGACATTTTCACCTTGAACTTTTCTTCAATTGCAACTGCAATATTCATAAGGTCGAAGGATGAAGCACCGAGGTCGAAGCGGATGTTTGATTCAGCTGTTATTTCTTCGGGCTCGATTTCAACGTATTCACAGATTATATCTTTGAGAATTTCAATAATATCCTGCATTTATATTTCCTCCATAATTTCACCGATTGTCTTTTCGGGGTTCATAACACCCTTAAGAATTGTGCGCACCACGCCGTCGTGGAAGCGGTAAACGTCATCATCCTTTGTAAGAAGAAGACGGTGTATGTATGAAAATACGTATCTTCCGCTTGAGGCTTCCTGCATTGTAAGTGCATAAAGGGGCATTACATAGTAACCGAAATTATAAGCGGAGAACTGATAGTTTCTGCCGCCGAAGCCGTTTTCAGCCGAGGGAAGATATGAGAACATCATACTGTTTCCCGTCTGCATAAGGGAATATCCGTAGCGGTCTCTTTCCATCTGTCTTATATTGGTAAAGGGCACGTCACAATGGCGGAAAAGAAATGCCTGGGATTCGCCGAGCTGTCTTATAGCCTCCGAGAAGGTCATTTCGTCGGGAAGAATCTCTCTCCAGGGCAGAGGAGATGCAAGGGTACCTCCGCAACGCTTTTCCTTGACGGTTCTTCTTCTGGGACAGAGAATCCAGAAAAGAGTATCGTTTTTATGTTCGTTTATTTTTGAAAGGTATATACGGAAGCCCAGCTGAATTACCCACTCTGCGCTGAGCTGGTTTTCTGTTATGAAATCAGATATTGTCTTTGAATCTCTTTCGCTTAAATGACACTTTACAAGGCTTGTTCTGTCAAGCACGGGAAGGTACATATGAGGAGATGTCATTTCCTTGTCACGGAAAAGCTTTCTCTGGAAATTCAGCGCCTTGGGACCGTTTATTGCGTTATAGAAGGGTCTGCGGTCCTTTGCCACGAACTCGTCAAGAATTTTTGTTTCTTCAAGAATTTTTGCTTCAAGCTCAGGGTTATCCTGCTCTTTTTTTACGATATCCTCGTATTTTGCAAGGGGCTTCGGAAGAGGCTCCTTGTTTTTAAGGCTGTCATATACGGCAATCAGATCCTTAAAAAAGGTAAAGGCAGCCACAAAGTCCATCATCATATGGGAAGCACTTAAGAAAATTCCGTGCTTGCCGTCGTATGTCACAAAGAAGATAATCTTAAAGATTTCTCCGCCGAAAACATCAAGCTTCGTTGATGCCACACCGTCAAAATACTTTACCTGCTCTTCCTTTGAGGAGAACTTCTTCACAAGAATTTTATCGAGCTTATATTCACTGAGAAAATACTGTCTTATTTTCATTCCGTCACGGAAGATTCTAAGCCTCATACAGTCGTTTCTTTCAATTTCCACGTTTACTGCACGGGCAAGAAGCTTAAAATCAAGCTCCTCGTCAAATGCAATAGCCAAAGGAATCTGTGTTGACTGTCTGTGGACGGAATACTTCCACATATACTGAACCATTTCCTGTGAGTGTATAAGCTTATATACCTGTTCACCGTTTTTCGGTTTCATAAAATGCCTCCGTAGAGAATCAGCCCTGAATACGCTTTATCTTTCCGACAGATGTCTTCTCTAAAGGTGTTTCACGGACTGTGAAATTTGCAACAATATGTGAGGGAAGAGCTGTTTCGTTGTACTTGTCAACGATATCTTCAAGTGCTTTCTTTATATCTGTAACGCCTGTCTGAACGGCCAGCTCATAATCGGGGTAGATTTCTGCAAAAATTGCATCGTTCTTTGCATAAACAAGAATTTCCTTGACAAGTCTTGAGTAGCCGATTTTATTCTCAATACCCTCGGGAGAAACATTTTCGCCGTTTGCAAGGATAATGAGATTCTTGAGTCTGCCCGTGATGTAAAGAACTCTGTTCTCGTCAATTTTACCCATATCGCCCGTTCTGAGCCAACCGTCCTCGGTAATGACTGCAGCCGTTTCCTCGGGGCGCTTATAGTATCCCAACATAAGACCGGGAGTGTCAATCTGAATTTCGCCGTCCTTTATACGCACGTCAACGGTGCTCATAATTCTGCCGACACTTTCGGGAGGACAGTCACGGTCGGGAAGAGTAACCTTTGCACTGGTTTCACTCATACCGTAGCCCTGTCTTAAGAGGATTCCGTACTGCTCGAATGCCTTACACAGCATAGGATCAAGATATGCACCGCCTGCAAGCATCATATCAAGATTTCCGCCCGTAACCATAGCTGCCGCTTCCTTGGGGGAAAGGTCGGGATTTTTAGCCTGGACTGCGCGGATTCTTGCAAGAATACCCTGAGCAATAAGAGGAACAACTCTTATCTGATTGGGCTTGAAAATAAGGAAATTTTTGAAGAGGTCCTTCATTTCTCCGTTGAGACATACGCAGTTACCTACATTAAGAGGTCCTATGTAACCGCAGATAAAGCAGAAAATATGATGAAGAGGAAGAACGGAGAGAATTGTATCAACACGGATAACTATGGGGTCATGGGGCTCAAAAATAAGGTTACTTACAAGTGTCTGAGAGGAAAGCATAACACCCTTCTTGTCACCTGTTGTTCCCGAAGTGTAGATGATAAGACAGCAGGCATCGGGATCCATATTTTCGTCGGAAAGATGTGCATACTCCGAGGTTTCGGAAAATTCTTCGTAAATCTTCTCAAAGTTTTCGGAATTAACGACCATTTCACAGCGAAGAGCAGGGCAGAGAGCCTTTACCTCTTCAATTCTGTCGGAGAATTCCTCACCGTAGAAAAGCACGGTTGAATCGGAATCGTTGATAATTGCAGCTGCATCCTGAGCGGTGGAATCGGGGTCAAGGGGCACAGCTACGTGGCCTGCCGTGAGAATACCCGTCATACAGGAAATATATTCGTAGGTGCTCTTGCTGATAATAGCAATATGTGTTCTTTCGGGGATTTCGTGACGGAGCTTTCTGCAGACAGCAAGTCCGTCGCTTCTTACCTCGCTGAATTTCTTTTCCACGATTTTTTCGTCGCGGATATATTTGATAAACGTTCTGTCGTTATGCTT
>JAZNAI010000224.1:0-4678 GCA_045586465.1 Acutalibacteraceae bacterium
CGGTGAGGAACAGAAAATTGCCATTGCCCGTGCTCTTTACAAGGATGCTCCCTTTGTTATCCTTGATGAGCCCACAGCCGCCCTAGACCCTATTGCAGAAAGCGAGATATATTCGGGCTTCAATGATATTATCGGAAATAAACCCGCCGTGTTTATTTCCCACAGACTGTCCTCCTGTCGGTTCTGTACCAGGATTGCGGTGTTCCACGAAGGAAGCGTTGTTGAGGAAGGGACTCACGAGGAGCTGCTTTTGATTCCCGACGGCAAATACCGGGAGCTCTGGAATGCCCAGGCGCAGTATTATAAGGAAAACGATATTAGGCTTTCTGCCGTATAAGCAAATTAACCCCTTTTCGGTTTTGTCGGAAAGGGGAATTTGTTATGTTGAAAATTAAACATAATATGTGGTATAATTAAGCCGATAAATAAGAATATTATAACGTATCTGCGGAAAGTAGAGTGTTATTTTGTGCGGTATACGTTGCGTCAGATTGAAAGCGGCAGCGACTTCTGCTACGATAGCTTTCGGAGGTGATTCTTATGGATCAGAAAAAAACAGGAAAATTTATATCGGACCTCAGAAAAGAGAGGGCGATGACACAAAGAGAGCTTGCGGATAAAATCGGTGTCAGCGATAAGACTGTCTCAAAATGGGAAACGGGACGGGGACTGCCCGAAATCTCGATTATGCAGGTGCTGTGCTCCGAATTCGGCATCAGCATTAATGAGCTTTTGTCGGGTGAGAGACTTGACGATGCCTCATACCGTGAAAGGGCGGAGGAAAATATGGCACGGCTTCTGAAGCCTTCCGGAGTCAAGGAGCTGCTTTGTCATATTGCCGTCAGTACGGTACTGTTTCTGGGGGCATTAATGACCTTCCCTTTGGCTGCGGAAAAGCTTATTCCATCTGAGCTTATTCCCGTGATTCTTTTTCTCGCAGTTCTTTTTATCGTCGGGAATTTAGCGGCGGGTATTACTTACGGTATCGTAAAAAAGCGAAGCAGAATAGGTCTTTCGGTGTCCTTTATTTATAACGCATTGCTGCTGTGTGTTCTCGTCGGCTTATTCACGATGGTGACCGTTATATTTTTCGGCACGAAGCCTTAATATAAGGAGAGTAAGGTTATGCTTAAATTCATTTGTTACCCCAAGTGCATCACCTGTCAGAAGGCAAAAAAATGGCTTGATGACAACGGAGCAGAATATGCTCTGAGAAATATTAAGGAGGAAAATCCCACCCTTCCCGAGCTTTCGGAGTGGTACGGAAAAAGCGGTCTTCCCCTTAAAAAGTTCTTCAATACAAGCGGACTTCTTTATAAATCCCTTGAGCTTAAAACGAAGCTTCCCGGGATGAGTGAAGAAGAAATGCTGAAGCTTCTTGCGAGTGACGGTATGCTCGTTAAGTGCCCCCTGCTCATAGGAGATGACTTTGTTCTTGTGGGCTTTAAGGAAGCCGAATGGCAGGAAAAGCTCGGTAAATAAGGCTCTGCCCGATACAGACTGCTCGGCAGCAGTTGACGGATTTTTGTATCTGCTGTATAATCGGGATATATATGTGTACGGAGGAATCGGTATGACAAAACTTTTTTCATTGATTTTAAGCTTTTTAGCGCTCTTTACTTCACTTTTTGTGCCTTTTGAAACAGCTTCTGTTCCGGATTCTCAGGATGATTTTGTGCCCGTTGCAAGATTTATTGCAACAAGTGACACTCATATCAGTACACTCGGAGATAAGGGCTGTAAAAGAGTTGCAAAAATGCTCAATACTGCCTATGCCATAGCTGAGGCTGATGAAGACTACAACGGTCTTGATGCGGTTGTTTTCTCCGGGGATATTACCGACAGCGGTACCTTTACGGCATTTTCTGCCTTTACCGCAACAACAAATAAGGCAATAAAGGGTGATACCGAAAGGCTTGCGGTTGTGGCAAAGGCACACGACGGATATACCTACAGCAACGGCAGTCTTGATATTTATACTTCGCTTACGGGGCAGGAGACCGATTTTCACAGAGTTATAAACGGTTTTCATTATATCGGTGTTTCCCGCTCCGACTCAGGTGAGCACTATCTCCCCGAGCAGGTTCAGTGGCTTGACAACGAGCTTAAAAAGGCTACCGAGGATGCCCCTCTTCAGCCCGTTTTCGTGTTTACTCACGAGCACGTGCTTAACACTGTTTTCGGAAGCTACACCTACGACGGTTGGGGATTGGATACGTTTCTTGAAGTGCTCAATAAGTATCCTCAGGCTGTGCATATTTCAGGTCATTCACACTATCCCGCAAACGACCCCCGTTCAATCTGGCAGGGCAATTTCACGGCTATAGGTGATGGCGGTCTTGCATATTATGAGTTTACTGTTGACGACAAAACCGCAGTTCATCCCGAGAATTACAAGACTATGACACAGGCTCTTCTGATTGAAATTGATGCTCTCAACCGTGTGCTTGTAAGGGTTCTTGACGTTGATGCGGGAAAATATGTAAAGGAATACCTTATTGATAATGTGACTTCTCCCGTGAAGCTTAAGTACAATCACGACGCAAGAAAGAGACTCAGCACCGCCCCCGTTTTCAGTGACGGCGCAGAGCTGACAGTTAAAAAGAGTGCCGCTCAGTATGAGGTTACCGTGCCTCAGGCAAAGGTTTTCGGTGATAATGAGGTTTATTTATACCGGATCAGCATAAAGAATTCCTCCGGTAAAGAGGTTTATTCAGACCGTGAGCTTTCGCAGTATTACTTCGCTGAGGTGCCCGAAAGCATTACCTTCAAGGGAATTTATCTCGGTATAGGTAGCTACACCGTTACGGTTGTTGCCGAGGATGTCTGGGGCAACTTAAGTGCACCCCTTACCACGGTAATCGGATAAGTAGTTTTTAACTAAGAAAAGGACCGCCACGGGGCGGTCCTTTGCATTTGTCTATGGGCTACAAAAAAGATATTTTCGGCAGTTTGCGTATGAATTTGAACCCTTGCGCTTTTAGTGAAATATCTCGCTTTCGCTCGATATGAAATAATCCCGACGGATTATGAAATATTCGGCTTACGCCGAATGTGAAATAAAATTCGTTCCTTAACATTTGCGAAGAAAATATTTCATACGCGAAGCGTATTTCATATTGCTATGCAATATTTCACTCGTTCCACAGGAACGAATTTCATTGAAAAAGCCTGAGGGCAGATACACGGCTTTGTGGAATGCACAGGCGCAGTATTACAAGGAAAACGGTATCTGTGTCAGCTGATTTTTGCAATACTTGATATAATGTCATAAACGTGGTATAATGACCAAAAAAGTAAAAACGGGTGATTGTATGGATATGGCAAAGGTCGGCAATATTTTTTCCGGTATCTTTGATCCTCTTGTGACTTGCCGGATAACAAAAGCTCCGAAGAAACCGAAAAAAATAGATTTATCGGAATTCAGTCTGGTTTTTGAGGACAATTTTGACGGTGAGGAATTAGACGGAGCCAAGTGGCACGAGCATCGCTGGTTCAACACCGAAACGGGTGCAAGAAAAGGCGGCTTATGGTCACCCTCTCAGGCGCTTATAATTGATAATCAGCTTCATATACGCACCGAGTATAAGGAAAACGGAGAGTACGGAGCCGGGTATTATACCGAGGCTATTGATACATCAGGCTTGTTTGAGCAGAAATACGGATATTTTGAATGCCGCTGTAAGCTTCCGGCGGCAGAGGGACTCTGGGCTGCCTTCTGGCTTCATTCCGATAGGGTAGGTAAGGGCTTTTCCGGAATGGACGGAACGGAGATTGACATTTTTGAATCTCCCTTATTTAAGCGTAAAAGGATAAGGAATTCTGTTGTATCAAATCTTCACTACAACGGCTACGGTATTGACGGAAAGTCAAAGAGACTGGGTGCGTTCCGTGCCCCCGACCCCTATAATACCTTCAATACCTACGGACTTGAATGGAATGAAAGGGAGTATATCTTTTACATAAACGGAGAGGAGACCTGCCGTTCTTCCTTCGGAGGCGTTTCACGGAATGAGGAATTTATGATTCTTTCCGTTGAGGTTGACGGTGTGGCAGGTAAGCCCGTTTTCGGTTGGTCGGGAAATATTGAAAAGAATCCCGAGGGCACTCTTCCCGTGGATTTTGTGGTAGATTACGTAAGGGTATATCAGTATAAAAAGTAATCGCAGACTGCCTTAGAAAAACTGATGCACGGAAGGAATAAAATTCTGAGAAGTAAGAATTGTGCCCGAATAAACGGGAAAATGCAAAAAGGGACCGCTACGGGGCGGTCCTTTGCATTTGTCTATGGGCTACAAAAAAGATATTTTCGGCAGTTTTGCGTATGAATTCGAACTCTTGCGCTTTTAGTGAAATATCTCGCTTTCGCTCGATATGAAATAATCCCGACGGATTATGAAATATTCGGCTTACGCCGAATGTGAAATAAAATTCGTTCCTGAACATTTGCGAAGAATATATTTCATACGCGAAGCGTATTTCATATTGCTATGCAATATTTCACTCGTTCCACAGGAACGAATTTCATTGAAAAAGCGACTTGTCGAAACAAGTCGCTTTTTCTGGTGGAGGCGAGGGGAGTCGAACCCCTGTCCGAAAAACCTTCCTCCCGACTTTCTACGAGCGTAGTTGTTTTTTTAATCTCGTCTTCTTCGGCGGGAAACAACACCCTCTGAAG
>JAZNAI010000225.1:0-3560 GCA_045586465.1 Acutalibacteraceae bacterium
ACATTGTTGAAAATGACAGCTACGACATAGAGAAAATCAAATTCTACGATTAAAACGCAAAAAATACAGCACAAAGCTACCGTAAAAAGCAGCTTTGTGCTTAAATCTTTTATGCAGATGCATTGATTTTATTTGTTACGGAAGGGCAATCAGCACTTCTGCCTTTTTTGCAATGCTGTCGGCAAAGGTCTCATCGTCACCCTCCAGGTGAAAATAGGCATAGTATGCTTCACCAATGGGGATAAGATAATAATAGTTTCTTGCCAGGTCTGCTAAAATGCCCTCATATTGGCCCGGTCTTTTCTTTAAGGTTTCAATCATCTGCTCGGGAACGGCCATTCGGAATTTCAGTATTTTGTGATTTCCCTCAAGCTCGCCGTCGTTTTCCATATGATATGCTCTTGCCCAGCCTTGAATTGCAACATCTAATATAGTTCTCTCTTCCCATTCGTCATCACAAAAGACAATACCGTAAGCTTTAAGCTTCAGGCTATCCGGAAATTCAGGCAGATGAATTGTGCCGTTTCCTAAATCTTCAACAGCGTATTCATCACCACATCTGCGGATATATGTAAAACCTGAAAATTCGACAGTATCTTCAACAGGTTTTTCTTCCGGCGGAATTGCAAAGCCTGCACCTGAAATAATTCCGGGCGCACCCTGATAGGTGCCGACTGTAATTGAAAGCCAACGGGTGCTTACGTTTTTCTCTGCCAATACGGGGGCCCAGAAGTAAAATTCACCGTCAGCCGCTTTGAATACATTATCGGGAATATAGAATCTCGGGTCAATAAACTGAAGCTGTTTGTCAAAGCGCACTGCAGTCACTCCGAGATCGGCAGGTAAGCGGTCTTTAACGGTACTTTCTTCGTTATACTTAATGTGAACACGTGCAAGATAAAGGTCAAAGCTTTCAAGAGCCTCTTTTTCTTCTTCATAATTTGAGGATAGTTTCTTTAGCCTTTCTTCTGCCTCTGTGCCCGTCAGAATACGTGTTATACTTGCATTATAGTCATAAACTACATCTTTTTGATTGATGTCGCTATGCCTGATTCTTGCGCTGTTTCCGACATTGTAAGGATTTTCAAAGCTGCCCTTAGGGGGGAAACTCTCTGACAGCACGGTGCTTTCCTCTTCTGTGAGGGTATCTTCCTCAGTGGACGGATTTTTTGCTTCGGATGTGGTTGCTGTTTCGTTGTTGAAAAAAATCAGTTCTTGTTGATTTATCCCTGCATTATCAGCTTCAATATCTAAAATGAGCTCGCCGTCCTTTGTGCGGAAAATGCCTGCAACCAACGGCTCTTCAGCTGCTTGCTGTGCATATTCCCAGTCACCCTTGAAAATTTCAGCGACAGCTTTCTTACCGGCATACCGATAACTAATGCTTATCCTTCCGCTGTATTCCGGTGAACTAATGTTTCCCTTTACGCTTCCATCCTCATCGACAGTAAAGAATAAACCAAAATTTTTACATTCCCATTCTGTTCCGGGAACCAGCATATCACGTGTGCTTTGGCTCGGATTTGTAAGGAAGCACAGTGCAACAACAGCAGTTAATATAACAGCAATGACAATTACCCAAAAAGCGGGCTTTTTATAATTTAATACTGATTTTACTCTGTTTTTAACGCCGACCTCACCGAAAGCAAGGGGACAGGCGGCAATCATTTTTCTGTTTACGCTGCAGGTGAGAAGTGCCTCGGAATAGTCTGCACGCTGTTCATTATTAAATTCCTTTACTACCTTTTCGTCGCAGGCAAGCTCAATATCACGGCAGAGAAGAATATAACCCACCCACACTAAGGGATTGAACCAATGAAGTGTGAGAATAAGGAATCCTAAAGGCTTCCATAAATGGTCTTTTCGGCTGATATGTGCCTGTTCATGGGCAATAACGTGTTCCATATCCTGTCCGTTTATATTAAAGGGAAGATAAATTTTCGGCTTTATTAAACCGAGAACGAAGGGGGAAGCAACGTTTTCACTCTGATAAATGTTATCACGGAGTTTTACTGCAGTACCTACTTTTCTTTTTAACCGCAAATAGCTTATAAGTGTATAAATCAGAAGAACTGCAATACCCAAAAGCCATATGGCGGTCATAGTGGTCATACGTAATTGTACACGATCGACAGTCTGTCCTAAATCGACGGATATGCTCTCAGAAAAAATGGGATTTGAAATCACATCCAGAACGGCAGGCTGTTGCAGTTGAGTACCCTCATAGCCTAAAACCTCCTGAGGCAGAGTCTGCGGACTCGGAATAAGGCTGAATATGCTTTCAAGGGAGAAGGGCAGAATAAGCCGTAAGCCTGCAATTCCCCAAAGAACACAGTTTATCCATTTAGGTGCCTTTTTCAGAACAAATCTTAACAGAATAACCACTAAAACAATCCAACAGGAGGATATGCTCATATTTAAAATTTTCAGAAATACGGTATCCATTACGATTCTCCTTTCCTGAAACGGTCAATCATCCTCTGTACCTCGTCGATTTCCTTTTCTGAGATTTTCTGATGCTTTGTAAAGGCTGCAATAAATGCAGGAAGAGAGCCTTCAAAGGTTTTCTCGACCATTTCGTTTATTTCCGATGCCTGAACTTCATCCTTTGAAACTAAAGATGAAACAATGGTGTTTTCGTTTTTAAGCACTCCTCTTTCGGAAAGCCTCTT
Organism: Acutalibacteraceae bacterium; assembly: GCA_045586465.1. Taxonomy (GTDB): domain Bacteria; phylum Bacillota; class Clostridia; order Oscillospirales; family Acutalibacteraceae; genus RUG806. Next base: position 2,673 of record JAZNAI010000225.1, read on the forward strand.
TATAACGGTGTATGTGGTGGTAGGCTTCCAGCCTAACTGCTCCTTGCAGAGATTTACAAGCTCGCTGCTTTTTAAGGGCTCGTGTTCCCACAGAATCAGACAGAAGCGGTATTCGCTTTCAAAGACCTTCGGTGTATCCATAACAAAAACTCCTTTCTCTAATCTGTTAGAGCAATTTTATTCTAACGCATTAGAGTAGATTTGTCAATAGCTTTTGTCAAAAAAACAGCTCCCTTACAAAAGGGAGCTGAAATTTATTTATTCTGCAATTACTTTCTTGCGGATTCAATGCATTCTTCAGCGAATCTTTCAGCGATAACGCCTTCGGGCTCGCCTGTCTTCTGAGACTCGGTAAGAATGTGTTCAACTGTGTTGTAGATGTTGTTAACCTTCTTGAGAACCTCTTCCTCGTTGTAGTTGCCTGCTGCTTCACCTGCTGCGTTGATAACACCGCCTGCGTTGATGATGAAGTCGGGAGCATAGAGGATGCCTCTTGCCTTAAGAGCTTCACCGGAAGCAAGGTCAAGGATAACGTTGTTAGCTGCACCTGCAATAGCTTTGCAGTTGAAGTTAGGAATAGTCTTGGGGTTAACGATTGCGCCGAGAGCACAGGGAGCAAAGATATCGCATTCCTGAGTAAGAATCTCGTCAGCGGAAACGATTGTTGCACCGTACTTTTCTGCACAGATCTCAAGGTTAGCCTTGTTCTTTCTGTTTGCAACGTAGAGCTTTGCGCCTTCAGAAGCCAGGTGCTTACAGAGGTCAAGACCTACCTTACCTACACCCTGAACGGCAATTGTTCTGCCTTCAAGGTTGTCGGAGCCGAATGCTACCTTTGCAGTAGCCTTGATGCCCTGATATACACCAATAGCTGTGAAGGGAGAGGGG
>JAZNAI010000226.1:0-4598 GCA_045586465.1 Acutalibacteraceae bacterium
ACCATGTCCCCCTTGACAGGACGCCCTCCCCTACAATATTTAATGCACGACACAGCCTCTTGGGAAATTACTTCTGTAAATTATGATTTGTATAAGTGAATTTATTTACTGAAATATGACATTACACTTTCGTGATCCGAATAATGTACCTTTTCGCCTTTTATTTTCTGTATTGTTTCGTGACCCTTGCCGAGAATAAGAACAATGTCGTCCTTCTCTGCAATGCTTAAGGCATAATGCACAGCCTCTCGGCGGTCAACGATAATTTTATATTCTCCGCCCTCTTTTTCAACGAAGGAGGCAATTTCCTTTGCTATAGCCTCCGGGTCTTCAAAATTGGGGTCGTCCGTTGTAATTATACTTAAATCTGCTTTTTTGCCGCAGACAAGACCCATTTCCTGACGTCGCAGCTGTGCTCTGTCACCTACTGAGCCGTAAACACAGATTATCCTTCCGTGGGGATAAGCCTTTACTGTATCGATTACGGAATTAAAGCTCTGACCGTTGTGGGCATAGTCGATAATTACCGCAAAATCAGAGGGCACATTCATAAGCTCATTTCTGCCCTTTACCCTTGCCTTTTCAAGAGCGGCGGCTATTTTTTCATTTTCTATACCGTACTCCTTACACACGGCAACAGCAGCAAGAGCATTATATACGCTGTAAAATCCGGGCATTGCGATTTTTGCCTCAAATTCACCGTCGGGAGTGCTGCAATCAAAGCCCACACCGAAGAAATCCGCCGTGCGAAGATTATGAATACCGTCTGCTGAGAAATCGGCAGTCCCCTCAACTGAGAATTTTTTCACGGGACAGGAAATTTCCTTAATAATCTCCTCACTGAACAAATCGTCCTTATTGAATATTGCCGTACCGCATTTTTTGAAGAGCTGCTTTTTCCAGTAGCTGTACTCCTCGAAGCTGTCGTGCTCTGCTCCGCCTATATGATCGGGAGAGAGATTGGTAAATACGGCTGTGCTGAAATGCACATCGTCAACTCTGTGGGTTTTAAGACCTATGGAGGACACCTCTATACAGCACGCCTTACAGCCTGCATCCGCCATAATTCTTAAAATTCTGTGTATTTCGTAGGATTCGGGCGTGGTGTTGACGGTGGGAATGTGATTGCCGTCATAATATGCGCCGACTGTTCCTATAACACCGCTTTTTATTCCGCACTCGTTAAGGATTGTGGCAAGCATGTGCGTTACCGTGGTTTTGCCCTTTGTGCCCGTAACGCCTATAACGTCAATTTCCTTATCGGGATGGGAAAAGAAGTTTGCGCTTATCTGAGAAAGCACCGCTCTGGAATTATTTACGTATATACAAACGGCATCCGAAGGTAAATCAACCTTCTTTTCAAGGAGAAATACCCTCGAGCCTGCAAGATAGGCGCTGTGTGCATAATCGTGTCCGTCGGAAAAAGCACCCGTAAGGGCAACAAATATCTTTCCCTCTCCTGCATTTCTTGAGGAATAGACAATGTCCGCAATTTCACGGTCTGTAAAATCCGGGCAGGTGTATTCAACGTTTCCCAAAATTTCAGATAAAAGCATTTTCTTCATTCCTTTATATAACCTCTGTCAGCATCAGGATTATGCTGTTTGAGACAAGCATCCCCTCGGGTGTAAGGACAAGTCTTCCGTTCCTTATTTCACCGAGACCCTGACTGACAAGCTTTTCTGTAAGCTTTATAAATTCGTTATTTTTTTCTTCAAGGGAAATTCCCTTATTGGTGCGAAGGGAAAGCATAAGCCTTTCTTCACGGTCTCCGCCCTCGCCGTCATACACCGCCCCTTCACCGTTAATGAAGGCGTGTATATCACGGGGAAAATAAAACCTTTTTCCGCCGTAATAGGAGTGCGCAGAGGGTCCGAAGCCGATATAGGGAGCGTTTTCCCAATATTTCATATTATGCCGTGAAAAAAAGCCGTCCTTACAGAAATTGGAAATTTCATAATGCAGGTAGCCTTTTTTCCTGAGATATTCCGACATAAAAAGGTACATATCGGCAGTTTCATCCTCATCGGGGAGGTTTAGTTTTTCTGCGTTTTTATGATAAAAGGTTCCCTCTTCAATTTTGAGCATATATGCGCTTATGTGAGGCACTCCGATGGAAGAAGCAAATTTCAGGCTTTCTTCAAGGGTTTTCATATTGCTGTCGGGGACACCGACCATAACGTCAAGAGAGATATTCCCGATTCCTGCCTCCCTTGCGTACTCTACGGCTTTTTCCACGTCGGATGCCGTACCTCTTCTGCCGAGCTTTTTCCTCTCGTTATCTGATGAAGACTGCATACCGAGGGAAATTCTGTTGACACCGCTTTCGGCGGCACCCATAAGAAATTCCCTGAGACCGGGGGAGGAGGGATTGCACTCCACGGTAATTTCGGAATCCTTCGAAACGCTGAAGCTCTCTCTTGCCGTACGGAGTATTCGCTGAAGCTGTAAAGGACTCAAAAGCGAGGGGGTTCCGCCGCCGAAATAAATTGTGTCGGCGAAAATCTGTTCATCCCTTTTTACAAACTCCCCAATTCTGTCAAAGGAGCGCATTTCTTCGCAAAGAGCGTTTACGTATGCTTCCCGAAGCCCCTTATCCGTAAGAGAATAAAAATCACAGTAGGGACATTTACTCTGACAGAAGGGAACGTGAAAGTAAAGTCCTGCCTTAGTCCTGTCCATCGAGCTTAAGTATTGCCATAAAGGCTTCCTGAGGCACTTCAACGGTACCGAACTGACGCATTCTCTTTTTACCCTCTTTCTGCTTTTCAAGCAGCTTCTTCTTACGGGTAATGTCACCGCCGTAGCACTTTGCAAGAACGTCCTTACGCATAGCCTTGATGGTTTCTCTTGCTATGACCTTGCCGCCTATTGCAACCTGAACGGGGATTTCAAACATCTGTCTCGGAATATTGTCCTTGAGCTTTTCCGCAATCTTACGGGCTCTCGGGTATGCCTTTTCGGAATGGATGATGTATGAAAGGGCGTCTATTACGTCGCCGTTAAGAAGCACGTCAAGCTTTACGAGATTTGACTTTTCGTAGCCTGTAAGCTCATAGTCAAAGGAAGCATAACCACGGGTACGGGTTTTGAGTGCATCAAAGAAATCGTAGATAATTTCATTTACGGGAAGAACGTAGTGGATGTCCACACGGTCGCCCGAAATGTAGTCCATATTCTTGAAAATACCTCTTCTGTCCTGACAAAGATCCATTATTGTGCCTACGTATTCCGTGGGGGAATAAATGTGTGCATCGGCTATGGGCTCTTCTACAAAATCAATTATTGCAGGGTCGGGATAGTTTGTGGGATTGTCGATATCAACTACACTCTTATCGGAAAGATGAACCTTATAAATAACGCTGGGAACGGTGGAAACAAGATCGAGGTCGTACTCTCTTTCAAGGCGTTCCTGAATGATTTCAAGATGCAAAAGTCCTAAGAAGCCGCAGCGGAAGCCGAATCCCAGAGCACCCGAGGTTTCGGGCTCGAAGGAAAGGGCTGCATCGTTCAGCTGTAATTTTTCGAGAGCCTCTCTGAGGGATTCATAATCAGCTCCGTCTGCGGGATAAATACCGCAGAACACCATGGGATTTACCTTCTTATAGCCGGGAAGAGGCTCGGCGGCAGGAGCATCCGCTCTTGTTACGGTATCACCTACACGTGCATCAACAACACTCTTTATGGATGCGGTTATGTAGCCTACCTCGCCAGCCTTTAATTCAGCGGCAGCCTCAAGTGAGGTTGCACCCATTCTGCCCACCTCAACAACGGTGAACTGTGCACCTGTTGCCATCATTTTCATTGTGTCACCGGGACGAAGAGTTCCGTCCATAACTCTTACATAAACGATAACACCCTTGTAGTTATCGTAAACGGAGTCAAAAACAAGAGCCTTGAAGGGAGCATCGTCATCACCCTCGGGACAGGGAATGTATTCAACTATTTTTTCGAGAACCTCCCCTACGTTTTCACCTGTCTTTGCAGACACTCGGGGAGCTATTGAGCAGTCAAGACCGATAATGTCCTCAACGTCCGCACATACTCTGTCGGGGTCTGCGGCAGGAAGGTCGATTTTGTTCACAACGGGCACCAATTCGAGGTCGTGGTCAAGGGCAAGATAGGTGTTTGCAAGAGTCTGAGCCTCAACACCCTGAGTTGCGTCAACAATAAGAATTGCACCCTCGCAGGCGGCAAGTGAACGGGAAACCTCGTAATTGAAGTCAACGTGACCGGGAGTGTCTATGAGATTAAGCTCGTAGGTATTGCCGTCCTTCGCCTTATAATTGAGAGTTACGGCACGAGCCTTTATGGTAATGCCTCTTTCCTTCTCAATGTCCATATTGTCGAGAATCTGCTGCTGCATATCACGCTTCTGGACAGTCTCGGTAAGCGCAAGAAAACGGTCGGCAAGGGTTGACTTGCCGTGGTCAATGTGTGCTATAATTGAAAAATTTCTGATGTGTTCCTTTTTAATTTTCATAAAAAATTCCTTATATATAAAATCAATATTTTTGCAAAAATAAGCTATACACTCTGAAAATATAATCAAGACGCAAGGCGTCTTCCGAAACATTTGCCGTAAGGCAAATATATCA